>JBIJED010000374.1:0-4033 GCA_044343785.1 Azospirillales bacterium
CCCGGGGAGAGGGGGCGGGGGAGAGGGGGTGGAGCAGGCCGAACCTCGGGTTTTGCCTTACCGCCCCGCTTCCTTCAGCGCGTTGGCGATGTCCTCGTCGATCCGGGCGTAGGCCTGCTCGAGCGGGAGTTCGCCCGCGACCGCCTGGCCGAGGCGGGTGATGACCGCGCCGAACACCTGGGTCTGCAGCGGATAGCTGTTGATCCGGAAGGCGTCGGGCGAGATGGTCGGCACCTGCGCGGCGAAGGTCGACAGCGCGTCCTTGACGTGCTGGACGTCGGTCCGGAAGTTCAGGCCCTTTTCCGCGATGCCCTTGTGCGCCGGCAGGAACAGGGTGCGCTCGTAGAACTCGCGCAGCACCGGCTCGCTCGCGAGATAGTCCATCACCCGGGCGACGGCTTGCGGGTTCTTCGTGTACTTGATCGCCACGAGGCCGGCGCCGCCCGGCATGGGCGAGCAGGTGACGTCGCCGCAGGGTGTCGGCACCGCGACCCAGTCGAAGGCGTCCTTGATCTGGGTGGCGAACTGGCCGATCTGCCAGCTGCCGGACATGTACATCACGACCTGGGCGTTGTTGAACTCCTCGTTCGCCCCGCGGTAGGTGCGGCCGGAGACCGAGCCCCACAGCGTCTTCGACATGGTGCCGTCGTTGTGCCAGTCGACCAGGCGCTTCGCCATCTTGCGGAAGCCCTCGTCCGTCACGGCGGGGCGGCCGTCGGCGCCGAACCACTTGGCGCCGTAGGAGATCATCGGGCCGGCCACGCGGTGGCCCGACCGGTCGATCGCCAGCGGGATCGGCGTTCTTGTCGCCTCGGCGACCTTGCGCACCGCCGCGGCCCACTCGTCCCACGTCGCCTTCGGGCCGGGCACCGCCACCTTGGCCTGATCGAACAGGGTCTTGTTGATGAAGGGGCCGGTGACCGTCACCTGCGTCATGAAGCCGGTGATGGCGTTCGAGCCGGCCGCGCGCATCACCGGCAGGAAGGCGCCGAAGTTCGCGTCCCAGTAGGCCGCGTCGCGCACGAGCGGACGCATGTCGAGATAGTGCGACGCGAGGCCCGGCAGGTCGGTGACGCGGGCGATGTCCGGGCCCTGGCCGCTGCTGAGCTGCACCGGGAGGGTCTGGAGGATGGCCGTGTAGGCGACCTCGTCGATGATGACGTTGATGTCCGGATTCGCCTGATTGAACCGGCCGGCGAGGTCGCGGATCACCTGACCCTCGACGCCGTCCGAGTACCACGTGATCCGGACGTCGGTCTTCGCCTGGGCCCAGGCGCCCGTGGCGAGCGTGGCCGCGGTCAGCGTGACCGCCGCGGCCGTCATGAACTGCTTCATTCCCTGTCTCCTCCCGTCAGTCTTCGATTGCCGATCTTGTCGTCAGCCCTGCCCGGCGGCGCGCTGGGAGGGGAGGACGAGGGGCGTCCCGTCGGACGTCCGCGCCGCTCCCGTCTGCGTCCATTGGGCGGGGTCCAGCCGCCGGCCTTCGGCCTCGATCGTTCCCGAGGCCTCGCCGACGACCTTACCGTAATCCGGGTCCTCCACCAGCATGCGTCCGTCGCCCTCCGTCCGGACGGCGAGGCCGGCCATCCGGCGGCCGAAGTCCGCGAGCGAGCCCTCCCGTTCGAGGGTCGACAGGCGCACGATCCAGGTTCCCCGCCGACCGGGCAATTGCCAGTCGAACCCGGCCGTCGGCCCGCGGTCGACCCGGTGCAGCGGGCCGGACGCCTGCACGATCGCGAGGCCGCTGCCCGAGCGCACCAGCACGCGGCGCTCCTCCACGATCGTCTCGTCCATGATCTCGGTGGGCACGTAGGCGTGGGTGAAGTCCGGCGTCTCCGGGTCGCAGTCCATTTGCAGGAAGGCGAGGCCGCGGTACTGGTGGACCCGCGGCAGCGTTCCGCACCCGCCCCAGTAGGACGGGCGGGCGTAGCCCGACAGGATCCGCTCGCCCGGATGGTTGATCCAGACCTGGGCGTCGGGGTGATCGCCGAGCCTGAGGTGCAGCACCGTCTCCTGATAGCCCCAGCCGTAGTGGCGATAGCCGGCCAGCGTGCCCATCGCCCAGTCGCGCGCCTTGGCGTGATAGAGCGGCGCGAACCGCCCCTCCCCCTGGGAGAAGGTCCACTCCAGCTCGCGCGCGTCCTGCCAGCGGGCGATGGCGGACAGTTCCGGCGGCGGGACGAGGCCGTGGTCGCGGATGGCGAGCGCCACGAGCGGCAGCGCCTCCACCTTGCGCCCGTACCAGCCACGGCCCCACAGCATGCGGGCGATGGAGGAGAGTTCCAGCGTGCGGGCCGCGCGCAGCGTGTGCTCGTAGCTGCGGCCCTGCGACGCCGCCAGCAGGCCCTGATGGCAGGCGAGCGCGATCACCTCGAACAGGCGCAGGATCACCTTTTCGGCACGCGCCCGGATGTCGGCGTCGGGCGCCAGCGCGAACAGCGCGCACAGGCCCTTCAGGTCGATCGGGAAGTAGGGGGCGGAGTTCCACTCCGCCATCTCGCATGCCTCGAAGTGGTCGAGCCACTTGTGCAGCCGCTCGCGCCCCACCGCCTGCTGCCCGCGCCCCGTGCGGCCCGAACGGCGGAAGGTCGCGTCGGGGAAGAGGGTGCCGGCGAGATAGCAGCAGGTGTGGAAGAGCAGCGCGTGGTTCTCCGAATAGAACCACATGACGTCGTTGCCGGGCTCGTCCAGCCAGTAGCGGAAGCCGAGGATCGCATCGTCGACCTGCGCCCGCAGGTCGGGCGACATGCCGTCCGGCCATTGCATCCGCGCCCACAGCAGCGGGACGAGCACGAAGTCGGCACAGTCCACGCAGTCGGCGATGGCGGGCACCACCTCGGCGATGCGGCGGTCGGTCTCCGCCCCCGTCAGCCCGAGGGCGAGGCGGGCGACCGCCCCGGCGGGATCGGCCTCGCTGTCCTTCGCGACATGGGCCAGCGTCTCGGCCACCCGTGCGGCCAGCATGTCGGGGGCGACCCCTTGTGCTGCGGCGTCCACCACCTCCACCCCCAGCGGGCGGCCGATGGTGACGGGCCCGTCGGTCAGCCGGACCTTGAAATAGCGGAAGTCGGCCGGAAGCTCGGCCACCGCGGCGACCGGGATCGCCACCGCGCCCGGCGCCAGCGTGCGGGTCACCGCCTTGCGGTCGGCGGCCATGAAGTGGCCCTCGACCCGGATCTCCACGCCCAGCGTCCACGCGGGCGCCCGGTCCAGCAGGATGGTCACGGCCCCGTCGGGATAGGCGACCCGGTCGAAGCGCATGCCGTCGAGGACGGCCAGCACCGTCTCCACCCGCTCGGCCTCGATGGGGACGGGGAGGGCGGTGCGCACCGGCGCGCCGTCGGCGACCTCGAGGCGGAACCACCAGCGGGTATCGCGCTCGCACAGGTCGCCCAGCCAGACCCGGATCTCGTGCTCGCCCGCCGACAGGTCGACCGTGAATTCGGCCGCAGTGTCGAGGTTGCGCATACAGGGGGCCATCCAGCCCGCCTCGGCCCCGTCGATGGTGAGGATCGCCGCCCCGCAGGTGGTCAGGCGAAGGGTGCGCGGGCCGGCCGTCTCGGCGACGATGCGCGTCATCGCCCAGGTCTCGACCCGGGTCGGCCGGTACCAGAAGCCCGAGAGGTCGACCCGGTCGGCGCCGAAGGGGAACCACCAGCCGTCCGCCCCCCCGGCCTGCGCGAAGGCGGTGACGGGGACCGGCCGCCGTCCGCGGAACCGCTCGGCGAAGATGCGCCGGCAGGGGTATTCGTGCGGGATGTAGTTCTTGTGCTTGGACAGGAAGAAGCGGGCGTCCATGTCGCCCGCCATCGGCTCGTCGGGAACGTCGAACCGCTCCTCGTGGACGGGCGCCAGTTGCCAGAGGTCGATCTGCGTCGAGGCGGGGCGGAGGAGGGCGGGCATTCCTGCGTGTCTCTCAGCGGGCGAGCCAGCCGCCGTCGACCGGCAGCAGCACGCCGGTCACGAAACCGGAGGCGGGGGCGGCCAGGAAGACGATCGCGGTGGCGAGGTCGGACGGCAGGTACGCGAAGCG
>JBIJED010000375.1:0-4031 GCA_044343785.1 Azospirillales bacterium
TTCGCCGCCGATCTGGTCCGAGGACATTCCGAAGCTGCTTTTCATCTGGATGGTGTTCCTGACGGTCGGGCTGGCGATCCGGATGGGCCTGAACATCCGGGTGACGGCCCTGACCGGGTCGCTCCCTCGGCGCGCACGGCTCTGGCTGGCGGTCGTGATGCACCTCCTGGTGCTGGTCTTCCTCCTCGTGCTGCTGGCCGGCACGAAGCCGGTGATCGAGCTGGCCCTCGGCGGCCGGATGCTCTCGACCGGCTGGAGCAACGCGGTCTACTCGATCCCGCTGGCGATCGGGGCCGGCCTCGCCTTCGCCTATCAGGCGCGGGAGCTGTGGCTCGTCGTCCGGGCCCTCTTCTTCGGCGGGCCGGATCCCACGGGTCCCGACGACACCGGGCTCGGCTCCGGCGTCGGTCTCGGGTGACACGGCCATGATGCTCGTCTTCCTCATCACGACCATGATCGCGCTGATCTTCCTCGGCATGGAGATCAGCTGGGCGATCGGCGTCGCCTGCCTCGCCTATCTCGTGGTCTCCTCGTTCGGCGGGAACGAGATCCCCTTCGTCCTCATCGCGGTGCAGATGATGGACGGGGTGGACAGCTTCTCGCTGCTCGCGATCCCGCTCTTCATGTTCGCGGGCGAGCTGATGAGCGAGACGGGCGTCACGAACCGGCTCGTCCGCCTCGCCTCCGCCCTGATCGGGCACATCCGCGGCGGCCTCGCCAACGTCGGCGTGACCACGAACTTCTTCCTGGCCGGCATCTCCGGCTCCGCGATCGCCGACGCCGCCGCGACGGGGCGCGTGCTGCTGCCCGAGATGGAGAAGAAGGGCTATCCGCCCAGGTTCTCGGCGGCCGTCATCGCCGCGTCCTCGACGGTCGGGCCGATCATCCCGCCGTCGATCTCGTTCGTGCTGCTGGGCTCGATCATGAACCTGTCGGTCGGCCAGCTCTTTCTGGCCGGGGTGATCCCGGGCACGCTGATGTCGCTCTCGATGTTCGTGCTCACCTGGTGGCTGGCCAAGCGCCAGGGCCTGCCCGTCGAGCCGAAGGCCGACTGGCGCGAGCGGATCGCAGCCCTGCTCGCCGCCGTCCTGCCGCTCCTGGCGCCGCTGATCATCGTGCGGTCGATCACCATCGGCCTCGCCACCCCGACCGAGGCCGCGGCGATCCTCGTCGTCTACGTGATCTTCCTCGGCGTCGTCGCCTACCGGACCATCGGTGTCATGGGCGTCCTGCATTGCGCGGCGCGCGCGGCGCTGGTCACCTCGATCATCATGATCACGGTCGGCACCGCGCAGATGTTCTCGTGGCTGTCCGTCTTCGAGCGGTTCGGCGAGATCATGACCGGGGCGATGCTGGGCATCAGCGGCGACCTCGACGTGCTGCTGATCATGCTCAACATCGTGCTGCTGATCCTCGGCACCTTCATGGAGCCGCTGCCGCTCATGCTGGTGATGGCGCCCGTGATCTTCCCGCTGTTCACCAGCCTCGGCTACGACCCGATCCAGCTCGGCGTCGTCTTCGTCATCAACTCGATCATCGGCCTGATCACCCCGCCCGTCGGGCTGATCCTGTCGGTGGTGGGCGTGGTCGGGCGCATCGACCCGCTCAAGTTCTTCGGCGACCTGGTCCCCTATCTGATGGTCCTGTTCGCCGTTCTCCTGGCGATCACCTACGTGCCGGCGCTCACGCTCTGGCTTCCGCGGCTCGCCTTCAACTGACCGTCGTCACAAAAGCAACTTGGGAGGCAAGGGACACATGACCCGCATCACCCGACGCACCTTCGCCATCGGCGCCGGCCTCGCCGCCGCCTCCACCCTCGCCGCACCCCTGCCGCTGCGCGCCCAGGGCCGGATCGAGCTGAAGTACGGCAACGCCGGCAACGCGCAGACGCTGTCGAACCAGTTCAACGCCAAGCTGGCCGAGACCATCGCCCGGCGCACGAACAACGGTGTCGGCATCCAGATCTTCGCCGGCACGCTCGGCAACGAGCAGCGGCTGGTCGAGGGCATGGCGCTGGGCCTGATCGACATCTACAACGGCGCCTATACGGGCACCCGCGAGTTCGACATCCTCTACAGCCCGTACTTCTTCAAGGACGGCGAGCACGCCAAGCGCGTCGTCAAGGGCTTCGCCGGCGAGCGGGCCCAGCAGGTGCTGGAGCAGAAGTACCAGGCGCGGATGATCGGCGCCGGCCGCCTCGGCCCCTACATCATCGCCACCAAGCGCCCGGTCGCGTCCGCCGCCGACTTCCGCGGCATGAAGATCCGCACGCCGCAGATCGAGGGCTGCATCGAGGCGGTGAAGCACCTCGGCGCGGCCCCCACGCCGATCGCCTTCACCGACATCTACCTCGCGCTCCAGAACGGCACGGTCGACGGCTTCGTCTCGGCGCTCAACGTCTCGGTCGCCGGCAAGTTCTACGAGGTGTGCAAGTATCTCGTGACGAACCCGTTCGGCGAGGCGCTGGACAAGCAGCTGATCGCGACCCGCGCCTGGAACCGGCTGTCGCCGCAGCAGCGCGAGACGATCGTGTCGAGCTTCGACGAGCTGGAGGCGATCGACTACTTCAAGGCCGGCGTCGACGCCGTCGCCCGCGACACCGAGACGTGGCGCCGGATGAACGGGGCCGACAGCACGATCACGCTGCCGGCGGCGGAGTTCGCCAAGTCGTTCGAGCCGCTGAACTCGCGGATGGCGAACGAGGTGTTCGGCGCCGGCGCCTGGGACCGCATCAAGTCCGCCTGACGGGGGAGCATCGCGATGGACATCCACGACACCGGCCGGCCGCGGGCCGAACAGACGTTCTTCGAGGATCCCGCCGTCGATCGCGTGATGGCCTGGGTCTTCACGCTGTCGACCGAGGTGTGGGTCCTGCGCGACCGCCTGCAGCGCCTCGAGATGGCGCTGCAGGCCCAGGGCGGGTCGGCGGCGGCGGCGCTCGCGTCTTACGAGCCGACGGCGGAGGAGCGGGCGGCGCTGGCCCGCGACCGCGACGCCTTCACCGCCACGCTCATGGAGACCCTGCTCGGCAGGCAGGTCTCCAAGGGCGCGCCCTGAGCTGACCGCGGGCCTCACCCTTCGACCGGCTCAGGGTGAGGCCCGCACGACCCGTCCGCCTTCGAACCTCGTCCCGAGCCTCCACGTCCTGCGCTTGTCGAAGGACGAAGGACGTTTCCGGCACCGCATGAGGCCCGCATGATCCGCGACCCCGAATTCGACGCCTACCAAGGCTTCGTCCTCGCCGCGAAGCTCTACTGGACCGGTCCGATGTTCCAGGACCTGAAGGCCCGCTACGAGGACCGGCTCGCCCGCGACCACAAGGGCCTGCCGCCGGGACCCGAGCGGGTGCAGGCGCTCATCGGCGACGACACCACCACCCGCTTCTTCGGCTTCATGGAGCGGCACCTCCAGCGCATGAAATACTCGGGCCGCCTCGGCCTTCACCCGGCGCACGCCGTCCACCGGGAGGCCATCGAGGCGCAGCTGAACGCGCCGGTCCCCGCCGGGATGCTGGAGATCGACCCCGACTTCCGGCAGCCCAAGTACTATTCCTCGATCGACATCCACCAGCACCCGGGCGGCGTCTGGTCGGACGGGATCGCGGGCGTGGTCTACGAGCGCGGCGCGCGCTCGACGACACCGCTGATGTCCAAGGACAAGGACCTGCACCAGCGCTTCACCGACATCGTGCTGGCCAAGACGCGGCCCGCGCGCCTGCTCGACATGGGCTGCGGGTTCGGCAAGAGCACGCGCCCCTTCTGGGAGGAGCTTCGCGAGGGCGAGGTGGTGGGCGTCGACCTCGCGGCCCCGTGCCTGAAGCTGGCGGCCCGGGACGCCGCCGCGGCGCAGGCCCGCAACGTCCGCTTCGTCCAGCGCAGCGCCACCGACACGAAGATGCCCGACGCCTCGTTCGGCGTCGTCACCTCCACCATGCTGCTGCACGAGATGCCGCCGCCCGTCATCAAGGACACGCTGCGGGAGGCGTGGCGGGTGCTGGAGCCCGGCGGCTGGATGGTCCACCTCGACTTCCT
>JBIJED010000376.1:0-4028 GCA_044343785.1 Azospirillales bacterium
GCCCGCGATCAGCACGAGCCAGAGAATGTCGGGCATGGCGGTGGCCTCAGCCGGTTGTGGTCCGGCGCATCAGTAATCGGGACCCGGGGCCGCTGTCACGCGCGAAACCGCCGCAGACGGCATCTCACCGTCTGCGCACGACGCCGGCGATCAGGCTCACCACGAACAGCACCAGGAACAGGAAGAACAGGATCTGCGCGATCCCGGCGGAGGCCGAGGCGATCCCGCCGAACCCGAAGAGCGCGGCGACGAGCGCCACGACGAAGAACACGGCAGCCCAGTAGAGCATCTTCCCTCTCCCATACCGGTTGCGGCCGTTCCCCGGCCGATGGGGGTGTGAACGGACGGGCCGGACCGGCGGTTCCGACCAGTCGTACCGTGTCCGGCCGTTGAACCCCCGGCGGTCCCGGACGTTCTCCCGCACGACCGCGGTTCATCCGCCCACGACCGGGAGGCCGATGCATGACGATCCGATCCCACCGCCCCTTCGCCGCGCTCGCGCTGGCGCTCGCCGTTCCCGTCCTCGCCGCCGGCCCCCTCGCGGCCCAGACCGGCGGCACCGGAACCGGCGTCGTGATGGACCGGCCCGCGGCCGCCCCGCGCGGCGCCGCGCCGACGCGACCGGCGGCGGCGAGCGGCGCCACCACGACGGGCCCGATCGGAACGGGCTCCGGCGGCCAGACGCGCCCCACGGCCGGCCGGCTCGACGACGAGGCGGCCCGCACCGCGCTGCTCAACCGGTTCGGCGGGCTCGGGTTCGCGGCGCTGGAGTCATTCCGGCGGACCGGCGGCGGATACGAGGCGGAGGTCCGGACCGTGACGGGCGAACGCATGACGGTCGACATCGATCCGCGGACGGGCGAGGTGATGACGCGCCGGTGACGGGGAGGGGAGAAAAAGAGGCCGCCCGCATGAAGTAGTCCTTTCCATCGCGACTCAACTTTGTTACGGAAAACCCCGGAACAGACGAACGGCGTATGACGGCACCGATCCCGGGGCCGTCCGGACGCCGAAGCGGGTTTGGGGGAGCGATGGCGGACCTGAACGGCGACGATCCGGGCTCGACGGGATTATCGAGGCGGCGCCTGTTCGTGTTCGGGGCCGCCGCCGTGGCGGGGCTGATCGCGATGCCCGGCATCGTGCGTGCCAGCAACCGCATCGCCCCGGCTCCGCCGCGCGTCCTCGACGTCGTCAACACGAACACCGGCGAGAGCCTCCGGGGCGTCGCGTACTGGGCCGATGGCCGGTACGTCCCGGACGCGCTGGCGGCCCTCGACCGCCTCATGCGCGATCACCGTTCCGGCGAGATCCATCCGATCGATCCCCGCCTCTACGACCGCCTGCGGGAGGTCGCGCAGCGGATTGGCCATCGCGGTGAGATCCACCTTCTCTCCGGTTACCGGACGCCGGAAACGAACGACGTCATGCGCGAGGCGTCGCCGGGGAACGTCGCGGTCAACAGCTTCCACAGCAGCGGCCGTGCCCTCGATCTGCGCATTCCCGGCCAGTCGACGCGCAACGTCTATCGCGCCGCGATGACCGGCCAGCTGGGCGGCGTCGGCTTCTATCCCCGCGCGAACTTCGTGCACCTCGACGTCGGTCCGCTGCGGACGTGGTCGGATCGGCCCACGGTCCAGGCGCGTCGCCCCGCCACGCCCGTGCGCGCCCAGGCGCAGCCGGCCACGAAGGGCCGTCCCCAGGCCGCGAAGCCGGCGGCGAAGACCACGCCGATCCGCCGCGCGACGCCCTCGCCGGTCCGCCCGAACAACCGCTGAGGGAGGGGAAGCGCCCTCCCCCTCCCCCGGCGGCGGTCAGTCGGCCGCGTCGGCGACCGGGCGGTAGATCGCCCCGCCCCCGTCCCGGAACTTCTCCGCCATCTGCGCGAGGCCGGCCTGCGTCTCGGCGCGAAGTTCCCGGGTGATCTTCATCGAACAGAACTTCGGCCCGCACATCGAGCAGAAGTGCGCGACCTTCGCCCCTTCCGCCGGCAGCGTCTCGTCGTGGAACGACTGTGCGGTGTCGGGATCGAGGGCGAGGTTGAACTGGTCGCGCCAGCGGAAGTCGAAGCGCGCGCGGCTGAGCGCGTCGTCGTGCAGGCGGGCGAGCGGGTGCCCCTTGGCGACGTCGGCGGCGTGGGCGGCGATCTTGTAGGTGATCACGCCGGTCTTCACGTCGTCCCGGTCCGGCAGGCCCAGATGCTCCTTGGGCGTGACGTAGCAGAGCATCGCCGTGCCGAACCAGCCGATCAAGGCCGCGCCGATGGCCGAGGTGATGTGGTCGTAGCCCGGTGCCACGTCGGTCGTCAGCGGCCCCAGCGTGTAGAAGGGCGCCTCGTGGCAGACCTCCAGCTGGCGGGTCATGTTCTCCTGGATCTTGTGCATGGGCACGTGGCCCGGCCCCTCGATCATCACCTGGCAGCCGTGCCGCCACGCCACGGTGGTCAGCTCGCCCAGCGTCTCGAGTTCCGCGAACTGCGCCGCGTCGTTCGCGTCGGCCAGGGACCCGGGCCTGAGCCCGTCGCCCAGCGAGAACGACACGTCGTAGCGCGCCATGATCGCGCAGATCTCCTCGAACCGCTCGTAGAGGAAGCTCTCCCGATGGTGGGCGAGGCACCACTTCGCCATGATCGAGCCGCCGCGGCTGACGATGCCCGTCACCCGGTCGGCGGTCAGCGGCACGTGGGCGAGGCGCACGCCCGCGTGGATCGTGAAATAGTCGACCCCCTGCTCGGCCTGCTCGATCAGCGTGTCGCGGAACACCTCCCAGGTCAGGTCCTCGGGACGGCCGTTCACCTTCTCCAGCGCCTGATAGATGGGCACCGTGCCGATCGGCACCGGCGAATTGCGCAGGATCCATTCGCGGGTCGTGTGGATGTTCTTGCCGGTCGACAGGTCCATGACCGTGTCGGCCCCCCAGCGGATCGCCCAGACGAGCTTCTCCACCTCCTCCGCCACCGAGGAGGCGACGGCGGAATTGCCGATGTTCGCGTTGATCTTCACCCGGAAGTTCCGGCCGATGATCATCGGCTCGCTCTCGGGATGGTTCACGTTGGCCGGGATGATGGCGCGGCCGCGGGCGATCTCGTCACGCACGAATTCGGGCGTCACGAGGTCGGGCAGGACGGCGCCGTGCGGCTCGCCGTCGAACCGCTCCCGGATCGCCTCGAGGCCGAGGTTCTCGCGGATGGCGACGTACTCCATCTCCGGCGTCACGATGCCGGCGCGGGCGTAGGCCAGCTGGGTCGGCCGGCGCCCGTCGCGCGCGACCAGCGGCCGCCGCCCGGCCCGGTCGAACACCGGCACCCGGCGCGCCTCGCCCTCCTTCAGCCCGTCGTCGGCGGGAACCACGGTCCGGCCCTCGATCGCCGCCACGTCGGCGCGCGCGCGGATCCAGGGATCGCGCAAGGGGGGCAGGCCGGCGCGGATGTCGACCGCGACGTTCGGATCGGTGAAGGGGCCGGAGGTGTCGTAGATCCGCAGGGGCCCCTCCCCGGCGGTCGGCGACAGCGCCACCTCGCGCATCGGCACGCGCAGGTCGGTGTGGCGCTCGCCGATCGCATAGATGCGGCGGGAGCCGGGCAGCGGCCCGGTCGTGACCTCGGGAAGGTCTTCGGTGCGGGAGGTGGGCGACATGGTTCGGATCTCCTCGACGGTTGCGACGAGATCCGGGTGCGGTTCGACGGTTCGGACGGTCCTGAGGCCTTGGTGTCCCGATCCCTTCGCCGGCATGACCCGGATCAGGTTCGAAGGGTCGTCCGCGTCGCCGGCGCCCTCGCGGACCGCCGGCCGGCGTGATCTCAGCCCCCTACCGGGGCCCCCCTTGGAACGGGATCGACAGTCGCACCGCCGTCACGGAACCGTCAAGGACCCGTCGACGGGAGGGGCTTGCGCAGGAAGGTGCGGACGTGGCCGGGCGGGAAGTCCGGCACGGTTCCGCAGGTCACGTAGCCGAGGCGCCCGTAGATCGCGACGTTGACCGGGCTGAAGGTGTCGATCAGCGACCCCACGCATCCGCGCCGTCCCGCCTCC
>JBIJED010000377.1:0-4023 GCA_044343785.1 Azospirillales bacterium
CCCGGCGGTCGACGGCCACCGGTATCACCAGCAGTCCACCGACCGCGAGCTGGTCCGTCAAGTCCTTCGGTACCTCACCCTGCGCCGCGGCGGTGACGATGATGCGATCGAAGGGCGCCTGCTCCGGCCAGCCTCGGGTCCCGTCGCCGCAGCGTGTCGTGACGTTGCGGATGCGCAGCCGCTCCAGCACCGCCTCGGCGGCCTTCAGCAGCGGCCGGTGGCGCTCGATCGTGTAGACTCGGCGGGCGAGCTTCGAGAGGACGGCGGTCTGGTAGCCGCTGCCGGTGCCGATCTCGAGGACCTTCATGCGGTCGCCGACGCGCAGCTCCTGGGTCATGAGCGCCACCACGAGCGGCTGGCTGATCGTCTGGCCCAGCCCGATCGGCAGCGCCATGTCCTCGTAGGCCTGGTCCTGGAACGACGGCGGCAGGAACGCCTCCCGAGGGATCCGTTCCAGCGCCGACAGGACGGCCGTGTCGACCACCCCCGACTTCCGGAGGTGCATGATGAGGCGGATCTTGCGCGCCTCGATCGTCACGCCGGCGCACCGGCCCCGACCGCGCGGGCGAGCCGTGCGATGCTGGCGCCGTGTGTCATGTCGAGGTGGAGGGGCGTGACGGCGATACCGTCGGCCGCCACCGTCGCCACGTCCGTCCCGGGCGCGACCGAGCCGCCGTCGATCCGCCCGCCGATCCAGAAATAGCGGCGGCCGCGCGGGTCGATCCGCTCGCTCAGCTGGTCCTCCAGCATGTGACGCCCCTGCGGCACCACCCGGATCCCGGTGACGGCATCCGGTGCGCAGCCGGGGAAGTTCACGTTGACGAGGATGCCCGGCCCGAACCCGGCGGCGCAGATCCGGCGCACCACGTCGGCCCCGTGCCGCTCGACCGTCTCCCACGCGGGCGGCGCGTCCGCGCGCAGGTCGAGACTGAGCGCGATGGCCGGAAGGCCCAGCAGCGTCGCCTCGATGGCCGCGGCGACGGTTCCCGAATAGCCGATGTCCTGGGCGAGGTTCGAGCCGTGGTTGACGCCGGAGAGCACCAGCGTCGGCAGCGTCTCGCGCATGACGTGTTTGACCGCCAGCAGCGCGCAGTCCGTCGGCGTGCCGTCGACCGCGAAGCGCTTCGGCCCCAGCTCGCGCAAGCGCAGCGGCCGGTGGATCGTCAGCGAGTGGCTGGCGGCCGACTGCTCCGTCTCCGGCGCCACCACCCAGACGTCGTCGGTGATCGAGCGGGCGATGCGTTCGAGGACGGCGATGCCCTGCGCATGGATGCCGTCGTCGTTGCACAGGAGGATGCGGGCGCCCCGCAGGTCGTGTGTCTCAGCCATGCCGTCCGATCGTCTCCACGCCGCCCATGTAGGGGCGCAGCGCGGCCGGGACCGCGATCGACCCGTCGGGATTCTGATTGTTCTCCATCACCGCGATCAGGCAGCGGCCGACCGCGACGCCGGACCCGTTGAGGGTGTGGACGAAGCGCGGCGCGTCCTTCGTCCCCCGCGCGCGGGTCCGCGCGTTCATCCGCCGCGCCTGGAAGTCGCCACAGTTCGAACAGCTCGAAATCTCGCGATAGGCGTTCTGGCCGGGCAGCCAGACCTCGATGTCGTAGGTCTTGCGCGAGGCGAATCCCATGTCGCCCGTACAGAGCATCATGGTCCGGAACGGCAGTTCGAGCCGCTTCAGCACCGTCTCGGCGCAGGCGGTCATGCGCTCGTGCTCGTCCGCCGACGCCTCGGGCGCCGTGATCGAGACCAGCTCGACCTTGTAGAACTGATGCTGGCGCAGCATCCCGCGGGTGTCGCGGCCGGCCGACCCGGCCTCCGAGCGGAAGCAGGGCGTGAGCGCGGTGAGGCGCAGCGGCAGGTCCTCGACGTCGAGGATCTCGCCCATCACGGTGCAGGTGAGCGGCACCTCGGACGTCGGGATCAGCCAGTGCCCCGTCTGGGTGCGGAACATGTCGTCGGCGAACTTCGGCAACTGGCCCACACCGAACACCGCCTCGTCGCGGACCATCAGCGGCGGGCTCACCTCCGTGTAGCCGTGCTCGCCCGTGTGCAGGTCGAGCATGAACTGGGCGAGCGCCCGCTCCAGCCGGGCGAGCGGGCCGCGCAGCAGCGTGAAGCGGGAGCCCGAGAGCTTCGCCGCCCGGTCGAAGTCCATAAGCCCGAGCGCCTCGCCGAGGTCGAAGTGCTCCCGCGCGTCGTTCGCGCGGCGCGGCTCGGCGAAACGCCGGACCTCGACGTTGCCCGTCTCGTCGGCACCATCGGGAACCTCGTCCCGCGGGAGGTTCGGAAGCACGGCGAGGAGGCCGTCGAGCTCGCCCTGGAGTTCGGCCGCCCGCGCCTCGCCCGCGGCGATGCGGTCCTTCAGCGCCGCGACCTCGGCCATGAGCGCGTCGGCGTCGCCGCCCTGCTTCTTCACAAGGCCGATCTGGCGCGACAGGTCGTTGCGCCGCGCCTGCGCCTCCTGCACATCGGTCAGGGCGCGGCGGCGATGTTCGTCGATCCCGATGATGCGGGCCGACGCCGCCGGCTGGCCCCGACGGGCGAGACCACGGTCGAGGACCTCGGGGGTCTCGCGGATGGCGCGGAGATCGTGCATGGAGCGGCACTGCGGCGGATGATGCGGGGCGATGTTTATACGGCGTGACGGCGGCGACGGTCCAGCATCGCCGGTCCGGGGTCAGCCCGTGGCCGCCGCGTCCGCCGCCTCCGCCGCCGCCCGCTGCTTCTCGATGCGCCTGCCCACGATGATCGAGACCTCGTAGAGGAGCAGGAGCGGGATCGCGAGGCCCACCTGGCTGATCACGTCGGGCGGCGTGAGGATGGCAGCGGCGATGAACACGCCGACGATCGCGTAGCGCCGCTTCGAGACCAGCGCATCGACCGACAGGATGCCGGCGCGCACGAGCAGGGTCAGCAGGACCGGAAGCTGGAAGGCGATGCCGAAGGCGAAGATCAGCGCCATCACCAGCGACAGGTACTCGGCCACCCGCGTCTCGGCGACGATGGGAAGGATCCCGTCGCCGCCCGGGCTCTCGAAGCTGATGAAGAAGGTCAGCGCGAGCGGCATGATGAAGAAATAGACGAGACACGCACCGAGCGTGAACAGGACCGGGGTCGCCACGAGGAAGGGCAGGAATGCCTTGCGCTCGTTCTTGTAGAGCCCGGGCGCGACGAACTTCCAGATCTGGCTGGCGATGACGGGGAACGCGATCAGCGCCCCGCCCCAGAAGGCGACCTTCACGTAGGTGAAGAAGGCCTCCTGCGGGGCGGTGAAGATCATCCGCCTGTTGTCGAGGTTCGTCCCGTAGGCGAACACGAGGGGGCCCATCAGCAGCTTGTAGATCTGCGGCGCGAAGAAATAGCAGATGAAGAACGCCACGATCAGCGCGGCCATGGAGTACATCAGCCGGTTGCGCAGCTCGATCAGATGTTCGAGCAGCGGCATCCGGCTGTCTTCCAGCTCGTCGCGTTCCGTCTCCGCCATGGGATCAGACCTTCACGTCGCCGACGGGCTTGACGTCCGCGCCGACGGTCGCGGTCGCGGCGGGTCCCGCCGGGACCGGATCGGGGGCCATCGATCCCGAGGCGGGATCGTAGACGACGGGACCCGCGGCCGGCCCCGGGGCCGCGGTCTCGGGAGCGGTCTCCGCTGGTGTCGCCGGCTTGTCCTGGGGAAGGGCCGTGAAGGCGTCGACCGGCTGGGACAGGATCGACGGCGGCGTCAGCGCATCGCGGATGGTGCCGGACGGATCGATCGCGTTCTGCACGTGCTTCTTGATGTCGACGCCGTCCTTGAGTTCGGTCGCCTTCTTGCGCAGCTCGTCGAGTTCCGCCTCGCGGACCATGTCGTCCACGTGGGTCTGGAACTCGCGCGCCATGGTCCGCGCCTTGGCGACGAACCGCCCGACGGTGCGGAGCGCGAACGGAAGATCCTTGGGACCGATGACGACGAGCGCCACGACGGCGATCACGACGAGTTCGGGCCAGCCGATGTCGAACATGTCAGTTCCAGTGACCTTG
>JBIJED010000378.1:0-4020 GCA_044343785.1 Azospirillales bacterium
ACGACGGCGCTCCGCCGGTCGCACGGGTCGACATGGCGCGACACCAGACCCTCGGCGACGAGGCGGTCGGTGACGCCCGTGACGTTCCCGTTGGAGACCATGAGGCGACGCGACAGTTCCCCCATCGTGAGCCCTTCCGGCGCGCGGTCGAGCGCGGCCATCAGGTCGAAGCGGGGAAGGGTGACGTCGAACGTCTCGCGCAGACGGGCCCGCACCTCGCCCTCGATCATCGTCGTGCAGGTGAGCAGGCGCAGCCACAGGCGCAGTTCGGGCCCGTGCCGGTCGGCGGCGGTCTCGTAGTCGTCGACCAGGGGCTTCGCGGTCATGGGCGGCGCTTCGCGGACGATGTCGCCGGCACGGACGGTCGCGCCAACGCGCCGCACCGCCCGGGCCGATGTTTTAAACCTAAAGGAGTTGGCGGGGGCGGGCAACCATCCTATCCTGATCGTACTCTGCGGGCCGCCCGGCGCGGCCCGGCGCGTGCGGGAGACGGACCATGCGGGTGGTGTGCATCGGCGGGGGGCCGGCCGGCCTCTATTTCTCGATCCTCCTGAAGAAGCAGGACCCGTCGCACGACATCGTCGTGTACGAGCGGAACCGCCCGTACGACACCTTCGGCTGGGGCGTGGTCTTCTCCGACCAGACCCTCCAGAACCTCGCCGGCGCGGACGAACCGTCCAAGCAGGACATCCTCGACGCCTTCGCCCACTGGGACGACATCGACGTCCACTTCAAGGGCCGGACGATCACGTCGGGCGGGCACGGGTTCTGCGGGATCGGGCGCAGGCGCCTGCTGAACATCCTCCAGGACCGCGCGAGCGACCTCGGCGTCCGGCTGGAATTCGAGAGCGAGATCGAGGTCGACGACCTGACGACGCGCTTCGCCGACGCCGACCTGATCATCGCGTCGGACGGCCTCAACAGCAAGGTGCGCAGCCGCTGGGTCGATCACTTCAAGCCGTCGATCGACGTTCGCAAGAACAAATTCGTGTGGCTCGGCACCACGCGCATGTTCGATGCCTTCACCTTCATCTTCAAGAAGACCGAGCACGGCTGGTTCCAGGTCCACGCCTATCGCTACGACCGCGAGCATTCGACCTTCATCGTCGAAACCCGCGAGGAGACGTGGCGCGCCCATGGGCTGGACAAGGCCGACGCGGACGAGACCGTGCGATTCTGTTCGGACCTGTTCGCCGAGTGGCTGGATGGCCATCCGCTGCTCACCAACATGCGCCACCTGCGTTCCTCCCAGTGGATCAGCTTCCCTCGGATCACCTGTGAGACCTGGGTGAAGGACAACGTCGTCCTGATGGGGGACGCGGCGCACACGGCGCACTTCTCGATCGGCTCGGGCACGAAGCTCGCGCTGGAGGACGCCATCGCGCTGGCCCGCGAGGTGGAGAAGCACCCGGGCGACGTGCGCGCCGCACTCATCGCCTACGAGGACGAGCGCAAGATCGAGGTGCTGAAGATCCAGGCCGCCGCGCGCAACTCGACCGAATGGTTCGAGAGCGTGTCGCGTTACGAGAACCTCGAGCCGGAGCAGTTCGTCTATTCCATGCTGACGCGCAGCCAGCGCATCAGCCACGAGAACCTGCGGCTGCGCGACCGGTCGTTCGTGGAGGGCATGGAGCGCTGGTTCGGCGACCGCGCGGCCGGCCGGCCGCAGCAGATGCCCGTCCCGCCGATGTTCGCCCCCTTCGCGCTGCGCGGCCTGACGCTCGCGAACCGGGTCGTCGTCTCCCCCATGGCGACCTACAGCGCCGTCGACGGCGCGCCGAACGACTTCCATCTCGTCCACTACGGAGCGCGCGCGCTGGGTGGCGCCGGTCTGATCTACACCGAGATGACCTGCGTGTCGGCCGAGGGGCGCATCACGCCCGGCTGTCCGGGGATGTACGACCGCGCGCACGTCACCGCGTGGAAGCGGGTGGTCGACTTCGTCCACGTCCGCTCGGAGGCGAGGATCTGCCTCCAGCTCGGCCACTCCGGCCCCAAGGGCTCCACCAAGGTGGGCTGGGAGGGGTACGACGTGCCCCTCGACGCCGGGAACTGGCCGATCTGGGGCCCGTCGCCGGTGCCGTGGAGCGCGCGGAACCAGATGCCCCGGGTCATGACCGCGGCCGACATGGCGATGGTGGTCGACCAGCACCGGCAGGCGGTCCACTGGGCGGTCGAGGCCGGGTTCGACATGGTCGAGCTGCACGCCGCCCACGGCTACCTCCTGTCCGCGTTCCTCACGCCGCTGACGAACACGCGGACCGACGCCTACGGCGGACCGCTCGAGAACCGACTGCGATTCCCGCTGGAGGTGTTCCGGGCGATGCGCGCGGCGTGGCCCGTCGACCGGCCGATGGCGGTCCGCATCTCCGCCCACGACTGGGTGGAGGGCGGGAACACCGCGGACGAGGCGGTCGAGATCGCACGGGCCTTCAAGGCGGCCGGCGCCGACCTGATCGACGTGTCGGCCGGGCAGACGTCGACGGCGGCGAAGCCGGTCTACGGCCGCATGTTCCAGACGCCCTTCGCCGACCGGGTGCGCAACGAGGCCGGCATCGCGACGATGGCGGTCGGCAACATCACCGACTTCGACCAGGTGAACTCGATCCTCGCGGCCGGCCGCGCCGACCTCTGCGCGCTCGCCCGCCCGCACCTCGCCGATCCCGCATGGACGCTGCGCGCCGCGGTGGCCCAGGGTCACGCCGCCCAATGGTGGCCGAAGCCCTATCTGGCGGGAAAGGCGCAGGCCGAACGCCTGACGGTGCGCGAGGTGCCGGTGCAGGTCTGAACACTCGCGAGACACTCGAAATTCGGAGTTCTTTCGTCGCCCGTTCGGGACAGTTCGAGGCCTAGGGGAGTGTCATGGGGCGCTCGTCCAACCCCGAGGCCGCCATGCACGCCATCGCCCCGTCCCTTCGGACCGTCAGTCCCGCCGCCCCGTTCATCGAGGAGCTTCCGCCGGCGCGCCGCCAGGAACTGCTCAGGGTCACTCTGTCGTTGTCCCCGGAAGACCGGTGGGCGCGCTTCTCGACGAGGGCTTCCGACGCGTGGATCCGCGATTGGTTCGCGCGCACGGATTGGGCGGGACGACGGGTCTTCGTGGCCCGTGCCCCGAACCCGATCGCCGCTGCCGAACTGGTGACTGACGGCAGCCCTGACGCTCGTGAGGCCGAGGCCGCGCTCGCGATCGACTACAGGGTCGCCGGACCGGCTCTGGCGACCGCACTGCTGTCGTTCACGCTCGCCGCCGCTCGTGCGGCAGGCATTCGGCGTGTGCGAATGGAATGCGATGGCGACCGACACCTCGCCGTCGCGGCGTGCGCGCTCGCCATCGCCGTCGATCCGGACGACGGCACCGCCGTCATGACCTTCCCCCCTTGAGCCGGGGACATTCTCGCCGGAGCGACCTACCGCACCAGCGTCCAGGTCAGCTCGTGCTTGTTGTGGGCGAGGTGCATCAGCCGCGATCCCGGGATCGCGGCGAAGGCGCCGGCGGTCGCGTGGTCCGTCTCGGCCTGAAACTTGAGGGTGCACACGAAGTTCCGCGCCACCCCCGCGTCGAGCCAGCGCCGAACGAGCGTCAGCAGCCGCGACGGATAGCAGATCACGTCCGAGCACAGCCAGTCGACGCGCTCGAAGGCGCGCGGGTCGAGCCCGAACGCGCTTTCCTGCCGGCACGTCACGCCCGCCATCGCGGCGATCCGGGGATCGAGCGGCGCCTTGTCGATTGCCGTCACGGTCGCCCCCAGCGTGGCGAGGACCCAGGTCCAGCCACCCGGCGAAGCGCCGAGGTCGAGGCACCGGTCGCCCGGACCGGGTCGCGCACCGATGCGGGTGAACGCCTCCCAGAGCTTGAGATAGGCGCGGTTGGGCGGCGCCTCGCGGTCCTCGACGAACCGGGGCTCCCCGTCGGGAAAGGGGCTCGTCGTCCGCGCGGCGGCGAGCATCAGCTCCGGTTCAAGCAGCGTCCAGGCGCCGAGCGGTGCCGTCGGCGGCGTGCCGGGGAAGACGAGCGGTTTC
>JBIJED010000379.1:0-3995 GCA_044343785.1 Azospirillales bacterium
TCCACCACCGTCCCGTCGACGCGGATGCGCGTCTCCTCGCAGAAGGCCCGGGCGCGGCTGCGGGTCTTCACGAAACGGGCGTGCCAGAGCCATTTGTCGAGGCGCTGGCGCCCGCCGCAGGCGCCCTCGGGCTCTTCGCTCACTTCGCCCCCTCCAGCGCCCGGAGACCCGCGAACGGCCCGTCGGGCGGCGGCGGGCGGGGGGGCTTCGGGCCCTTCTTCCCCTTGCGGCGCCAGACGATCGTCTCCCCGTCCCCGGCGATCACGGGCTTCCAGCCCAAGGCCTCCATCACGTCCGGCAGGTCGTCGGGCGTGGCGCCGATCGATGCGGCCAGCGCCGGCGTGGCCTGGAGCGTGCCGCCCTTGTGCTCGGCGTGCAGGCGGCGTTCGAACCGCTCGCGGAGGTCGATGCGGATGGCACGCGGCCCCGTGCGCGGAAAGCCGATCGCCTCCCAGAAGGCCGCGGGCACCCCGGCGTCCGCCGGAACCGACACCCGGCCCGCAGGCGGCACCGGCGGGGGCAGGGGGAGCCCCTTCCACACCGCCCACAGCAGCGCCTTCAGCGCCGTCGCGCGCGGCTTCAGCAGCGCCGGCAGATGGACGTAGCTCGAGCCCAGGACGACGCCGAGCCCGCCCAGCACCAGCCGGTCGTGCCGGCGCAGCCCGCCGATGAGCGCGTCGAGCGGCGGGCGCGGCAGCGCCCCCAGGGCTTCCGTCAGCTGGAAGGCGAGGCCGCGGGCCGGGCCCGACAGGTCCGCCTCGCGCAGCTTCAGGAGCGGCGCCAGCACGGCCGCGATCTCCGCCTCCGTGCGCCGCTTCAGCCGCCGGTGGATCCGTTCGCGCTCGGCCGGCTCCAGAAGGTCCTCGTGGAACCCCGCGAAGCCGGGCGCGAGCGGCCCGGGGCCGGGGACGAGGCGGGCGACCACGGCCGCCTTCCAGGCGACCGTCCCGTCGGGGCGGAGCGCGAGGTCCCCGTCCTCCGCCGTCTCCACCGCCCGGATCCGGCGCGCGATCTCGTCCTTCAGCGCACGGCGGGCGGCGGCCATGGCCTGGCGCGCATCCTCGGGCGTCATGCCCGCCTCCAGCGCGAAACGGAAGCCGTCGAGCCGGCCCACCGGATGTCCTTCCACCAATACCTCCCCGTCCGCGCGGACGGCCCCCAGAAGATCCCCGCCGCCCTTCAGCGAGCGCGCGAGCACGGCCGAGCGCTTGTCCACGAACCGCTGGGTCAGCCGTTCGTGCAGCGCGTCGGACAGCCGGTCCTCGATCGCCCGCGTCCGCTCCTGCCAGTGGGCCGGATCGTCCAGCCACTGCGGTCGGAACGACACGTAGGTCCAGGTGCGGACGTGGGCGATGCGGGTGACCAGCGCGTCGATGTCGCCCTCGGTCCGGTCGAGGCGCTCCACCTGTTCGGCCACCCAGTCGACCGGAAGGCGACCGGCGCGGGCGAGGTGATGGAACACCTGCGACAGGAGGCGCGTGTGCGCGTCCGACATCATCTTGCGGAAGTCGGGGATCTGGCAGACGTCCCAGAGGAGGCGCACCGCGTCCCGGCCGGGTGCGGCGTCGCGCACGGCGGGATCGGCCGCCAGCGCCACCAGCGCCAGATGGTCGTCGGCATCGCGCCCGCGGACCAGCTCCGGCCGCGGCGGGCGGCGTTCGAGCGAGCGCAGGAGGTGGACGGGCGAGCGCCAGTCGAGGTCGGCGTTGCGCCAGGAGATCGCCTTCAGCGTGTCGAAGGTGTGCGTCTCCACCGCCATGACCAGTTCGGGGTCGAGTTCGCCCAGCTCGTCCGTCGTGCCGAAGGTGCCGTTGGCCATGTGGCGGCCCGCGCGGCCCGCGATCTGCGCCACCTCGGTCGGGCGCAGGCGGCGGGGCGTCTGGCCGTCGAACTTGGTCAGCCGCGCGAAGGCGACGTGGTCGACGTCCATGTTCAGGCCCATGCCGATGGCGTCGGTCGCGACGAGATAGTCGACCTCGCCGGACTGGTAGAGCGCCACCTGGGCGTTGCGGGTGCGCGGGCTCAAGGCGCCCAGCACCACCGCCGTCCCGCCCCGCTGGCGGCGGATCGTCTCGGCCATGCCGTAGACGTCGGCGGCGGAGAAGGCGACCACGGCCGAGCGCGGCGGCAGGCGGGTGATCTTGCGGTGCCCGGCGTAGGTCAGCTGGCTCATCCGCGGGCGGCCGACGAACTCGGTCCCCGGCACGAGGCGCTGGATCAGCGGGCGGATGGTGTCGGAGCCGAGGAACACCGTCTCCTCGTAGCCGCGGGCGTGCAGCAGCCGGTCGGTGAAGATGTGCCCGCGCTCGGGATCGGCGCAGAGCTGGATCTCGTCGACCGCGAGGAAGGCGACGGTGCGGTCCAGCGGCATCGATTCGACGGTGCAGACGAACCAGCGCGCCTCGGGCGGGACGATCTTCTCCTCGCCCGTCACCAGCGCGACCGCCTTCGGCCCCTTGGCCCGTGCGATGCGGTCGTAGTTCTCCCGCGCCAGAAGCCGCAGCGGGAAGCCGATCATGCCGGTCCTGTGCGCGAGCATCCGCTCGATCGCCAGGTGTGTCTTCCCGGTGTTGGTCGGCCCGAGGACCGCGACGACCCGGGAAGACGGGGCTTCGCGCTGCGTCATGGAAGGAGGATCGGCACTGACGGGGGCCGTTGCAAGTGTCGGCGGCGCCCCCTCCCGACGGTGGCCCCGATCGATCGGCCGGCGTATGGTCCTTCGTCGCCACATCGGCGCCCGCGCACGGAACCGACATGATCCGCCGTCCCGCCTTCGCCCCCGCCCTCTTCGCAGCGCTCGTCGCCCTTGCCGGCACCGCCGTGGCGCAGCCGGTCCGCCCCACGCCGGAGGGGGCCGCCCGCCTGAAGGCGATCATCGATGCGGAGTGGGAGCGCCTCGACCAGGTGATGCCGGAGGGCTTCGTCTTCGCCCGCGACGGCACGGTCTCGGTGGAGATCGCGGGCACGTCCTACCGGGTCCGGATGCCGCGCACCCGCCTGAACCTGATGGGCGAGGCGTCGCTCGACCTCGGTGTGATGGAGGCGATCGGGCGGCCAGGGCCGGACGAGACGGTCGAGCTGACCGCACCGCTGCCGGGCCTCGTTCCCGCCCGCGACGTGGCCTCCGGCAAGATGCTGGCGGAGCTGCGGATCGGCAACGGCACCTCGCGCGTCCTCTATTCGCTGCGCGACGGACGCGCGGCCTCGAGCGTGACGGAGGCCACCGAGATCGGCATCGCCGTCGCCGGCGACGACACGAAGACGTTCACCGTCGACCGCATCGCCTTCGAGGAGCGGGGAACGACGCGCGCCGACGGACGCCGCGACGACGAGAGCCAGTTCACGATCGAGGGGGTGGAGTTCACCGACACCCGGTCCGACGCCTCCGTCGGGATCGGCCGGATCGCGGCCCGCGGGCGCAACAAGGGGATCGACCGCGCCGCGGTCGAGGCGCTCAACGTCGGCTTCGCCGCCTTCGCCCGCGCCGCCGAGCGGGGCGAGACCGACGTGGGCCGCCTGCTGCCGCTGATCCCGCGCCTGCGCGACGTCGCCGACGGGATGGAGGTGACGGTCGAGATGGCGGACATGGCGATCTTCGCGCCGGACGGGACCGGGTTCGAGCTGGGTCGCCTCGCGTACGGCGGGGCCGTCACCGGGCTGCGGTCCGGCTGGTCGCGGATCGACCTCGGTTTCTCCCTCTCCGACCTCTCGTTCGACGGCATCCCCGTCCCGGAGGTGGCCGTGCCCGAGCGTCTCGCGCTGCGGATCGCCCTCGACAGGATCCCGAACGCGGCGGTCGGGGACGCGATGCAGGCGTTGACGGAACGCGCGGCCCGGGGCGAGGACGCGGCGGAGGCGGCCCCCGCGCTCGGCCTCGGCCTCCTCGGCGCCTTCACCCAGGCCGAAACGGAGTTCCGGATCGAGGAGGCGGCGCTGGCCACCAGCGCGTTCGAGCTCTCCGCCGACGGCTCCGCCAAGCTCGACCCCGCCTCGCC
>JBIJED010000019.1:0-13540 GCA_044343785.1 Azospirillales bacterium
TGCACGGCAACCGCACCTACCTGCTGCAGGACGGCGACGGGCAGATCATCGAGGGGCACTCGATCTCCGCCGGGCTCGACTATCCGGGCGTCGGGCCGGAGCACGCGTGGCTCGCCGACCAGGGCCGCGTCGACTACGTCTCGGCGACCGACCGCGAGGCGCTCGACGCCTTTCGCCTGTGCGCGGAGACCGAGGGCATCATCCCGGCGCTGGAGCCCGCGCACGCGCTGGCCCACGTGACGAAGATCGTGCCCGCCCTGCCGCGCGACCACCTGCTGGTGATGAACCTGTGCGGCCGGGGCGACAAGGACATCTTCGCCGTGGCCGCCCACCTGGGGGTGACGCTGTGAGCGCGGCGCTTCCCCCCGGCCGGATCGAGCGGCGCTTCGCGCGCCTCGCCGAGGAGGGCCGGGCGGGCCTCGTCACCTTCGTCACCGCCGGCGACCCCGACGCCGCCACCGCCGCCCGGATCCTCGCCGGGCTGCCGGCGGCGGGTGCGGACGTGATCGAACTCGGCATGCCCTTCACCGACCCGATGGCCGACGGCCCGTCGATCCAGGCCGCGGGGCTGCGCGCGCTGAAGGCCGGGCAGACGCTGGCGGGCACGCTCGACCTCGTGCGCGGGTTCCGCCACGCCGACGACGCGACGCCAATCGTGCTGATGGGCTACTACAACCCGATCTTCAGCCATGGCGTGGACCGGTTCCTGGCCGACGCGAGGGCGGCGGGCGTGGACGGGTTGATCGTCGTCGACCTCCCGCCCGAGGAGGATGCGGAGCTTTGCCTGCCGGCGCTGGCCGCGGGCGTCCGCTTCGTCCGCCTCGCCACGCCGACGACCGACGACCGGCGCCTGCCCAAGGTGCTGACCAACACGGCCGGCTTCGTCTACTACGTCTCGATCGCCGGCATCACCGGTGCGGGATCCGCCAAGGACGCGGACGTGGCGGCGGCGGTCGCCCGGCTGAAGCGCCACACCGACCTGCCGGTCGCCGTGGGTTTCGGGATCAAGACGCCGGACCAGGCGGCGGCGGTCGCCCGGGTGGCCGACGCCGTCGTCGTGGGCTCCGCCATCGTCGACCGCGTCGCAGCAGGCCTCGACGCCGACGGCCGGGCCGGGCCGGGGCTCGTCGACGACGTGCTGGGCTTCGTCCGTGCGCTCGCCGAGGGCGTGCGCGCGGCGCGAAAGGGGACCTGAGCGACCATGAACTGGCTCACCAACTTCGTCCGCCCCAAGATCCGGGCGCTCTACACGCGCAAGGACGTGCCGGACAACCTCTGGCACAAGTGCCCGAGCTGCGAGGCGATGATCTTCCATCGCGACCTCGAGGAGCACCTGCACGTCTGCCAGCACTGCGGCCACCACATGCGGCTCGATCCGCCGCGGCGCCTCGCCATGCTGTTCGACGACGGCGCCTACCAGACGATCGAACTGCCCAAGGTGCTGGTCGATCCGCTGAAGTTCCGCGACACCAAGCGCTACACCGACCGGCTGAAGGAGGCGCAGTCGAAGACCGGCCGCGCCGACGCCATCCTGGTCGCGCACGGCACGATGGGCGGCCTGCCGGTCGTCGTCGCCGCCTTCGACTTCGGCTTCATGGGCGGGTCGATGGGCATGGCGGTGGGCGAAGGCCTCGTGGCCGCGGCCAGGCTGGCCGTGCTGCAGGAAGCACCGCTGATCGTCGTGCCGGCGTCCGGCGGCGCGCGGATGCAGGAGGGCATCCTCTCGCTCATGCAGATGCCGCGCACCGTCATCGCGGTGGAGCAGGTGAAGGAGAAGGGCCTGCCCTACGTCGTGATCCTGACCGATCCGACGACGGGCGGCGTCACCGCCTCCTTCGCGATGCTGGGCGACGTCCACATCGCCGAGCCCGGCGCCCAGATCGGCTTCGCCGGACAGCGCGTGATCGAGGGCACCGTGCGCGAGACCCTGCCGGAGGGGTTCCAGCGCGCGGAATACCTGCTCGACCACGGAATGGTCGACATGGTCGTCCACCGCAAGGCCCTGCGGACCACGCTGGTGCGCATCCTCGACCTGCTGCGCCGCCCGCTGCCGGCGGCGGAGATCGTCCGCCTGCCCCACCGGGGCGAGGCCGACGGGCCGGTCGCGGCCGTTGCCGCCGCCGAGGGGAGCGAGACGCGTGCCGCCGTCCCCGGGCCCGAGCGCTGACGCCGCGGGGACGACGACCGAACGGAGCGACCCGGTCCTCGCCCGCCTGCTGGCGCTGCATCCCAAGCTGATCGACTATTCGCTCGACCGCGTGCACGACATGCTGCGCCGGGTGGGCGACCCCCACCGTGCGCTGCCGCCCGTCGTCCACGTGGCGGGCACCAACGGCAAGGGATCGACCGTCGCCTTCCTGCGCGCGATGCTGGAGGCGGCGGGCCGGCGGGTCCACGTCTACACCTCGCCCCACCTCGTGCTGTTCCACGAACGCATCCGTCTCGCCGGGCGGCTGATCGACGATGCGGCGCTCGCGGCGCTGCTGGAGGAGTGCGAGCGCGCGAACGGCGGCGCGCCCATCACCTTCTTCGAGATCACGACGGTCGCGGCGCTGCTGGCCTTCGCGCGCACGCCGGCCGACGTCGTGCTGCTGGAGACCGGCCTCGGCGGGCGGCTGGACGCGACCAACGTGGTCGACCGGCCGGCGGTCACCGCCATCACCCGCATCTCCTTCGACCACATGGCCTTCCTCGGCGACACGCTGGAGAAGATCGCGGGCGAGAAGGCCGGGATCATGAAGCCGGGCGCGCCCTGCGTGATCGGTCCCCAGGGAGGTCCGGACGGGGGCGACCCGGCGGTGATGGCCACCTTCCGCGCGCGCGCGGCCGAGATCGGCGTGCCGCTGCGGGTCGCGGGCGAGGACTGGCGGACCCTGCCGGGCGCCGACGGCGGCTTCGTCTACGAGGATGCGGACCGGCGGCTCGCCCTCCCCGCGCCGGGCCTGCTCGGCGCGCACCAGATCGGCAACGCCGGGACGGCCGTCGCCTGCCTCTCCGCCCTGCCCTTCGCCGTGCCCGACGCCGCGATCGCCGCCGGCCTGCGCACCGTCGACTGGCCCGGCCGGATGCAGCGCCTGCGCCGCGGCCCGCTGACGGACCGTCTGCCGCCGGGCTGGGAGCTCTGGCTGGACGGCGCCCACAACGACAGCGGCGGCGAGGTGCTGGCCCGGCAGGCGGCGCGCTGGGCGGCGGACGGGCTGCCGCTCGACGGGATCTTCGGCGGGCTGAACTCCCGCGATCCGGCCGACCTCTTCCGCCCGATGGGCCCCCACCTCGCCCGCCTGCGCGCGGTCGCCATCCCCGGGGCGCCGAACAGCCATCCGGCCGGGGCCGTGGCGGCGGCGGCCGGGCGCGCGGGCGTGGCGGGCGTCGCACCGGCGGCGTCGGTCGCCGCGGCCGTGGACGATCTCGTCCGGACCGCGCCGGAGGGGCACCCCCGGCGCATCGTGATCTTCGGCTCGCTGTACCTGGCCGGAACCGTCCTCGCCGACCATGGCTGACGCGCCGGGCCGGCCCGCGCGGAGCGGACTTCCGGCGGACCGGATCCCCGCCGGGATCGCGCTCATGGTGATGACGGTCGGCCTGTTCGCGACGATGGACACGATCGCGAAGTGGCTGACCCTGTTCTACCCGTTCGTGCAGGTCGTCTGGGCCCGCTACACCTTCAACCTCGTCGCCGTCCTGCCGGTCCTCGCCCGGCGCGGCCCGCGGGCGGCGTTCCGGACGACGCGGCCCGGCCTCCAGATCCTGCGCGGGACGCTGCTGCTCGCCTCGACCGCCTTCTTCTTCGCGGCGATCAGCCTCATCCCCCTCGCGACCGCCTCGGCGATCGGCTTCGTCGGTCCGCTCCTGGTCGTGGCGCTCTCGGCACTCGTGCTGAAGGAGAAGGTGGGGCCGCGGCGCTGGACCGCCGTGGCGGTCGGCTTCGTCGGCGTGCTGATCATCATCCGCCCGGGCTTCGGCGACGGGTCCTGGGCGATGCTGCTCCCGGTGTGCACCGCCGTCTGCTTCGCCTCCTTCCAGATCGTCACCCGCATCCTCGCGCGGACCGACGACGGGGCGACCACGCTCGTCTGGTCGAGCCTGATCGGCGCGTTGCTGATCAACCTCGTCGTGCCCTTCGTCTGGGTCCGGCCGGAGGCCTGGCACTGGATCCCGCTGATCGTCATCGGCGGCATCGGCGCGCTCTCCCACTGGACGCTGATCCTGGCCTACGACCGGGCGCCGGCGTCGGTCCTCGCCCCCTACTCCTACACCAACCTCCTGTGGACCATCCCCTATGGCTGGTTGTTCTTCGGGAACCTGCCGGACGGTTGGATGCTGTTCGGCGCCACCATCCTGATCGCCTGCGGCCTCTACGTCTGGGCCCGGGAGCGGCAGCTCGCGGCCCAGAGACGCTGACCAGAGACGCTGACCGGGGACGCTGACCGGGGACGCTGACCGGGGACGCTGCTCCGGCGCACTGCCACAATCTCGCCGCTCAACAGCGCACACCCGATGTGGTAACCCTTCGGGCTGCAGCTTCGGTGCGTCTCAGGGATCGCAAGAATGTCGAATCGGCCATCCGCCGCCCTCCTCGGCCTCCTCCTCGCCGCGGCGGTCGCGTCGACCCATGCCGCCGCCCAGGCCCCACAGCGGCCGGCGGCCCAGCAGCCCCTCGCCCAGCAGCCGGCGGCCCCCTCGGCGACCGCCCAGGCCCCCACGGCGCCGGCGACCGCGGCGGCGACGATCGAAGGGTTCCGTTCGGCCCGCTTCGGCATGACCGAGGACGAGGTCCGGCGCGCGATCCGGACCGACTTCAAGGTCGAGGACGGCGCCATCGCCCGCGGCGAGAACCTCGTCGAGCGCACGGCGCTGCTGATCGTCCGCGTGCCGGACCTGCTGCCCACCGCCGGCCCGGCGCAGATCAGCTACGTCTTCGGCTTCGCCTCCAAGCGCCTGATCGCGGTCAACCTCGCCTGGGCGCCCTCGCTCGGCGCCGCCAACACGGTGGAGGGGCTGATCGCCACGGCGACGACGCTGCGCAACCATTTCTTCGGCCAGAACTATCCGATGGAGGGGCGCGCCGCCCTCGCGCGGATGGACGAGGCGCGGGTCCTCGCCTTCCGCGTCGCCGACGCGGCCAACCGCGTCGCGGCCGGCATCCTCGTCGGCGTCGACCCGGAGAAGGGCGAGGCGTTGACGGTGGAAGGGATCGGGGAGCCGATCCTCGAACTCCGCTACGTCCTGAACCCGAGCGAGCCCGACATCTTCCGCATCCGCCCCGGCCAGTTCTGAGCCGGGCGGGCGGCGTCAGCCGCCGATCGCCGCCAGCGCCGCCTCGACCTCGCGCCGCTCGTCGCTTCCGGCCGGAAGCCCGTCGCGCAGGCGGGTCCAGAGGGTGAGCGCCTCCTCCCGCCGTCCCGCCCCGACCGCCGCCATCCCCGCCCACCAGAGGGCGCGCGGCTCGTCCGGCGCGCGCTCGAGGACGTCGCGGAAGGCGGCGGCCGCCGCGTCCGGCACCCGCTCCTCGCCCTCGGGCCGGAGCGCCAGCAGCGATTCGGCATGGGCGACGCGGATGTCGAGGCGGTCGGGCGCGGCCTCCAGCGCCCGGCCGAGCGCCTCGGCGGCGGCGGCCGGATCCCCCAGCACCATCCGGGCGCGGGCGAGGCGGAGCCAGCCTTCCACGTCCCCCGGGTTCTGGGCGAGGCGGGCCGCGAGGCCGTCGACCATGCCGCGGATCGCCGCCGACTGTTCGGCCGGGGGCAGGCGCGCGATCTCCGCCCCGCCGGGCGGGACGCCGGCCGGTGCCGCCCCCTGCGACGGCGGCGGTGCCGGCGGCGCCGCGGAGCCCGGACGCGGCAGCCACGGCGCGGGGTCGAGTTCGGCGATCCGGGCGGTGTCGCGGACGCGGTCCACGATCTGCGGGATCCAGGGCGCGTCGGCCGGCCCCTCGGCGATGAGCGCCGCCCAGCGGTCCATCGCGCCGCGGGCGTCGCCCGCCTGCGCCCGGGAGAGGGCGATGTAGAAGCGGGCCCGCGGCTCGCCCGGATCGACGCGCAGCACCTCCTCGAAGGCGCGGGCCGCCTCCTCGGACACGATGCCCCGATTGGCCAGGATCAGCGCCTCGCCGAGCGCCGAGACGAGGTCGGGCGATCCGCGCGACAGGATCGCCGCCCGGCGGAACGCCTCCGCCGCCTCGGGATAGCGCTGCATGCGGACGTAGGTGTTGGCGAGGAGCACCCAGCCCGACAGGTCGTCCGGCGTGTCCTTGAGGTGGTCCTCGAGGTTCACGAGCGCGGCGAAGACCTCCGCCGGGACGATGGAGGGGTCGGTGCCGCGCGCGGCCAGCGGCTGGGCCGGAAGGTCGGGGCGGCCGGCGGGCAGATAGACGGCGAGCGCCAGCAGCGGGATGCCGACGACCACGGCCATCGCCGCGAACTGCGTCGGGCCGGTCGCGGTGGCCGGTGCCGTCGCGGGCGCCTCGGCCGCATCGGCGGCGAGAAGCATGCGGCGCCCGATCTCCGACCGCGCCGCCTCGGCCTCGACCGGACCGATCAGGCCGCGGGCGAGGTCGCGGTCCACCTCCGCCATCTGGTCGCGATAGACGGCGAGGTCGTGCGCCGCGGCGGGTGCCGCCGCCGTCGGCCGGCGCATCAGGGGGTGCAGCACGAGGGCCACGACGAGGGCCGTCAGCGCGGCGGCGGCGATCCAGAACAGCATGGTGTCAGACCCCGTCGCCGCGGACGAGCCGGTCGAGGCGCGCCCGCTCGGCCTCGGTCAGCGGGGCCGCGGCCGTGAGCGCCGTCGGCCGGCGGCGCAGCCAGACCGCGACCGCGATCCCCGCCACCAGCACGATCAGCGGTGGCCCCAGCCAGAGCGCCCAGGTGGCCGGGTTGAAGGGCGGGCGCAGGAGCACGTAGTCGCCGTAGCGGGCGACGACGAAGGCCCGCACGCCGTCGTCGCTGTCGCCGGCCACGAGGCGCTCGCGCACGAGGAGGCGCAGGTCGCGGGCGAGGCCGGCGTTCGAATCGTCGATCGACTGGTTCTGGCAGACGAGGCAGCGCAGCTCCCGGCTGATCTCCCGCGCGCGGGCCTCGAGCCCGGTATCGGGCAGGACCTCGTCCGGCTGGACGGCGAGCGCGGGCGGCGCGAGGAGCGCGGCGGCGAGGAGGAGGATGGGGAGGAGGCGGGTCCGCGGCGGCGATCCCCTCTCCCTGTCCCTCCCCCCGGGGGGGGGAGGGGACGCGGCGTCGAATTCACTCCCCTCCCCCCCCCGGGGGGAGGGGGCGGGGGAGAGGGGGGGGAGCAGCGACGACACCGACCGCCATCCCCTCACGACACGCCCGCCCGACGCTGCAGGTCGCGGACCATGGGCACGATCGTCTCCGCCGCCTCCTTGGGCGACAGCGGGCCGACGTGGCGGTGGCGGATGCGGCCCTCCGCGTCCACCACGAAGGTCTCCGGCACGCCGTAGACGCCCCACTCGATCGACGCCCGGCCTTCGGGGTCGACGCCGATGCGGGCGAAGGGGTCGCCCATGCGGGCGAGCCACGCGACCGCGTCCTCCGGCCGGTCCTTGTAGTTGATCGCGATCACCGGGATCCGCTCCTCCCGCGCGAGGCGGGTGATGACCGGATGCTCCACGATGCAGGGCGCGCACCAGGAGGCGAAGACGTTGACCAGCGTCACCTGCCCGCGCAGGTCCGCGGTCGAGAACCCGGGCTTGGCCGGGGAAAGCGCCGGCAGCGCGAACTGCGGCGCCGGCCGGTCGATCAGGGCCGATGGCAGCTTGGACGGATCGCGGCCACGGATCAGCTGCGCCCCGAAGGCGACCGTCAGCACCACGAACAGGCCGAGCGGCAGGATCAGGAGGAGGCGGCGCACCGGGGCGTCACTCCGCCGGCTGAGGTGCTGCGACCGGCAGCCGGCGCCGTGTCGGCGCCCCCACCCGGAGCCGTCGGTCGCTGAGGCTCACGAGCCCGCCGACGAAGAGCATGGTGCAGCCGATCCACAGGAAGGGCACGAGCGGGTGGACATAGGTCCGCACCGTCCACACCCCGTCGTCCCGCCGGTCGGCCATCACGACGTAGACGTCGCGCCAGAGCGTGGTGTGGATGGCGCTCTCGGTCGTGGTCATCTTCGCGACCGGGAAGGTCCGCTGCTCCGGCGTCAGGACCGCGACCGTCCGCCCGTCGCGCAGCAGCGTGAAGGTCCCGCGCTCGGCGCGGTAGTTGGCGACGGTCACCCGCTCCTGCGCGTCGAAGCGCAGGTCATAGCCCGCGACCTCCTTCGTCTCGCCCGGGCGCATCAGGAGGATCTTCTCGGTCAGCCAGACGGTCGAGCCGACCATGCCGAAGATCATCACGCCGATGCCGGCATGGGCGATCGACATGCCCCAGGCGGCCCGCGGCAGGTTGGCGAGGCGTCGCGCGCTGTCGCCCAGCGGCACGCGGAAGAGGCGCACCCGCTCCGCCACCTCGACCACGGCGCCGATCAGCGCCCAGGCACCCAGCGCCATGCCGACGATGGCCATCACCGGCTTCACGCCCTGCACCCACAGCGTCGCCAGCGCCACGACGATCGTGAGCACGACCGCGACCTTGAGCCGGCCGATGGCGCCCGGCAGGTCGCCGCGCTTCCACGCGAGCAGCGGGCCGACCACCATGAGCCCGACCAGCGGGATCATCAGCGGGATGAAGGTGGCGTTGAAGAAGGGCGGGCCGACCGAGACCTTGCCGCCGCCGATCGCGTCCAGCAGCAGCGGATAGAGCGTGCCGATGAAGACCGTGGCGGTCGCGGTCGAGAGGAGCAGGTTGTTGATGACGAGCGAGCCCTCGCGGCTCACCGGCGCGAACAGCCCCCCGCCCTTCAGCGAGGGCGCGCGGATCGCGTAGAGCAGCAGCGCCCCGCCCGTGGCGATGACCAGCAGCGCCAGGATGAAGAGCCCGCGGTCGGGATCGACCGCGAAGGCGTGGACCGAGGTGAGCACGCCCGAGCGGACGAGGAAGGTCCCCATCAGCGAAAGCGTGAAGGTGAGGATGGCCAGCAGGATGGTCCAGGACTTCAGCGCGTCGCGCTTCTCCACCACGATGGCGGAGTGGAGCAGCGCCGTGCCCAGCAGCCAGGGCATGAAGCTCGCGTTCTCGACCGGGTCCCAGTACCACCAGCCGCCCCAGCCGAGTTCGTAGTAGGCCCAGAAGGAGCCGAGCGCGATCCCGCCGGTGAGTGCCGTCCACGCCGCGAGCGTCCACGGCCGCACCCAACGCGCCCACGCGGCGTCGACCCGCCCCTCGATCAGCGCGGCGACGGCGAAGGCGAAGGCCATCGAGAAGCCGACGTAGCCGAGATAGAGCATCGGCGGGTGGAAGGCGAGGCCCGGGTCCTGGAGGAGCGGGTTGAGGTCCTGCCCGTCCGGCGGCGCCGGGTCGACCCGGATGAAGGGGTTGGACGTCGCCAGGATGAAGAGGAGGAAGCCCACCCCGATCATCCCCTGCACCGAGAGCACCCGCGCCTTCAGCGTCGCCGGCAGGTTGGAGCCGAAGCCCGCGACCGCCGCGCCGAACAGCGCCAGCATCAGGACCCACAGGACCATCGAGCCCTCGTGGTTCCCCCACACGCCCGACACCTTGTAGAGCATCGGCTTCAGCGAGTGGCTGTTCGCCACGACGTTGGAGACCGTGAAGTCGGAGACGACGAAGGCCCAGGTCAGCGCCGCGAAGGCGACCGTGACGCAGAGCAGCTGGCCGAAGGCCGCGGGTGCTGCGACCGCCATCCAGCCGGCGTCGCCGCGCGCGGCGCCGGCCAGCGGCAGCACCGACTGCACGATGGCCAGCGCGAGCGCCAGCACCAGCGCGTAGTGGCCGATCTCGGGAATCATCGGGTCGTCCCTCCAACCACGCCGCCGGGGTGGCCCGCGCGCTCGAGCGCCTGTTTCACCTCGGGCGGCATGTACGTCTCGTCGTGCTTGGCCATGATCTCACGCGCCGCGAAGACGCCGTCGGCGCGGAGCCGGCCCTCGGCCACCACGCCCTGCCCCTCGCGGAAGAGGTCGGGCACGATGCCGGTGTAGACGACGGCGACGGCGCTCTTCGTGTCGGTGATGCGGAAGCGGATGGTGGCGCCGTCGGGCATCCGCTCCACGCTATCCGCCTCGACCAGCCCGCCGAGGCGCAGGTTCCGGTCGCCGGCCGGCTTCTCGAGGATGTCCGTCGGGCTCTGGAAGAAGGCGAGGTTGTCCTCGAGCGCGGTCAGGGTGAGCGCGCTGCCCGTGCCGATCCCCAGCAGGCAGAGGAGGAGGACGTAGAGGCGGCGCTTCTTGCGCGTCATGCCGCGCCCTCCCCCTCGGCACCGTCACGGCGCCGGCGCGGGCGCGCGGCCTCCAGCCGGGCGAGATCGTCGCGGCGCGTGCGCAGCCGGCGCAGGCTGGTCAGCAGCATTCCGACGAGAAACAGCGCGCCGAGGCCGTAGGAGGACCAGACGTAGGGCGCATAGCCGCCCATGTTCAGGAACTCGACCATGACCCCTCCCGTCCTCGCCGCGCCGGCCTTCCGAACGTCTCAGATCAATGTGGCCGCCAATCGGCGCGGACGGAAGAGCGAGCGACGCCCCGTCGCACGATTTGCCTCGGGGCAAGCGCGCCGGCCGCGCGTCACTCCCGCCCGATCTGGGCGATGCGGATCGCGCGGATGCGCCGCTCGGCCAGTTCCGCCTTCATGCGGACGATGGCGACGGCGGCGAACCACGTGGTGAAGCCGACCGCCATCAGGCCGAGCGGCCAGAGCATGCTGGCGTGGATGGTCGGCCCGTCGAGGCGGAAGACGCTGGCGGGCTGGTGCAGCGTGTTCCACCAGTCGACCGAGAACTTGATGATCGGCACGTTGACCACGCCGACGATCAGCAGGATCGCCCCCGCCTTGGCGCCGCGCGCCGGCTCGTCGAACGCGTCCACCAGGGCCATGAAGCCGAGGTAGAGGAAGAAGAGGACCAGCACGCTGGTCATGCGCGCGTCCCACTGCCACCACGTGCCCCACATCGGCTCCCCCCAGAGCGAGCCGGTGGCGAGGCAGAGCGCGGTGAAGCCCGCGCCGACGGGGGCCGCGGCCCTGGCGTACACCTCGGCCAGCGGGTGCTTCCACACGAGGCCGACCGCGGCCGAGACGGCCATGGAGGTGTAGACGAACAGGCTCATCCACGCCGCCGGGACGTGGACGTACATGATGCGGACGGTGTCGCCCTGCTGATAGTCGGGCGGGGAGGCGACGAGCGCGAGCCAGAGGCCGACGCCCAGAAGCAGCGCGGTCGCGCCGAACAGCCACGGCAGGAGAAGATCGCCGATCCGCTGGAAGCGGGCGGGGTTCGCGAAGCGATGGAAGGAGGCGGCGGTGGTCACGGGCGTCGGGTCCCTCCGGTCGGATCCGAGCCTCACATGGGAGGGCGCGGCGCGCAAGCAACCGGTGCGACGACGGGCGCCGTCAGCCCTCGACCGAGAAGCGGCGGGCGCCGGTGCGGACCATCGGCTGGGTCAGCGCGCGCGCGACCTCCCGGTCGCCCAGCACCGTCTCCAGCATCTCCTGGGGGGTGCGCCGCTCGAGGTGCCGCCAGGTCCGCCCCTCCAGCAGGAACAGGCTGGTCAGGCCCGGCCGGTCCTGGTCGGCGGTGGCGAGCCGCAGGGTCCGCCCCTCGGGCGGGGCGGTCCAGGCGACGGAGCCGAGGGTGGCGAGATCGGTGACGCTGGTCATGTGGCGTCCGTCGTCAGGGCGTGTGGACGATGCCGGGTTCGGCACCGGCGGGGTTGTTCGGGTCGATCGGGTTCCCGAACGCGTCGGCGATGGCCGACCCGGTTCCGACCGTGAGCGAGTTCGCGACGACCGAGAAGCCCGAACCCGGCTGGTTCGCCCGCGAAGGTCAGGGTGGCGTCGGTCGCCCGGGTGTCGCGGATGGTGGAGCCGGTCAGCGTGATCGGGTCGGGCTGGACCGCGATGCCGTCGTCGTCGGTGTCGCCCGCCTGCACCGTGTCGCGGCAGGTCGCCGTATCGCCCGACGAGGAGAGGAAGGCCGCCGTCCCGGTCCCGCCGCCGCCCACCTGCAGCGTCAGGGTGGAGGTGGTGCCGGTCACGGCACGGACGGCGCGCCGACGAAGGCGACCACCGACGCCGGCTTCGACGGCTGGATGCCTGCGCTCGACCCGACCACCAGCTCCAGCTTGCCAGAGGAATCGAGCTGCAGGGTCGTGTAGGCGGTGGTGTAGGGCAGATAGCCGGCGGATGCGTCGCGCGCGGTGCCGAAGATCGACTGGTCGACCTTCACCGACTTGCCGGCGGAGGTCAGGACCATGAACTTGTCCGACAGGAGCCCGGACGTGCTCAGCGACGGACCGGCGGTCGTGCCGTCGAAGCCGAACAGCTCGTTCTCGTTGTCGATGAAGCCGTTGCCGTTGGTGTCGTAGCCGAGCAGCCCCTCGGACTGGCCGAAGCGGTCGGTCACGCTCTTCACGAGGCTCGTGATCTGCTTCTCGAAGAGGTCGTAGTTGTCGTCGGTGCGGGTGGTGTCGTCCGTGTAGGGGTTCGTCACCCGCTCCGCGCCGGTGCCCGCGCGGATCGATACGAAGATGGCGCCGCCGTTGGTGTCGCCGGCCGATCCGTTGGCCTTCAGGACGTTCGTGGTGGCGAAGTTGTCCTTCCAGATCGCCCGGTAGGCGGAGGAGATGCCGGAGGACGGGGTCTGCGACAGCGCGTCGAGGTTGGCGGTGGTGAAGTCCAGCGGCGTGGTCGCCGTGGGCGTCGTCGTGGTCTGGCTGCCGAAGCCGCCGGTCTGGTAGGTGGTGGGCGCGTTGCCGTTGGTCAGCGAACCGAGGGTCGCGCCGCCGGCCGTGCCGTCGCCGTAGGTGGCCCGCTGGGCGTCGGTCAGCGACAGCCACGCGGCCTCGCGGGCGAGGCTGGTGATGTTCGGATTGGGCAGGAAGTTCGCCGGCGGGGCGCCGATCTTCACCTGCTTGGTGAGCTGTTCCTTCTCCGTCGTCGACCGGTTGCCCCAAAGCAATTGCAGCGTGTCGGTCGTCAGAAGGTTCCTGAACCCGGGAAGGAAGGTGGAGGGGATCGACGAGATCGACATGTGACGCTCCGGACGTGGCCCACGGGCAGGCCAGCAAGAAGCAGGCCGTTCTCATTCCACCGATTTCGGCCGTTCACGGCTCGTGACATCGAGGGGATGGGCGGGTTTGACCCGGCAGAATCTGCCGACCGGCCCGGTCATGGCACGCGGCGCGCCGCGTTCGTCGCCGCCGGAAGGATGAGGGAGGCGTCGCGGCCCGCCTTGTCCCGGATCGTCGTCGTGGCGAAGGACGACTGGTTCACCCGCACCGACTGGCCCGATGCTGTCAGCACCATGAACCGCCCCTCCAGCGGGCCCGTGGCCGAGAGCGCGGGGCCGGCGGCGGATCCGTCGAACCCGAACAGCTCCGCCTCGCGAAATCGTCCTTCCAGATCGACCGGAAGGCGGCGCTGTCGGAGGCCCCGGGCTGGCCGGGCGCCTCGATGCGCGCTCCGGGTGACCCGGGGTG
>JBIJED010000020.1:0-13519 GCA_044343785.1 Azospirillales bacterium
TCCAGGGGTTGCGCATTTCGACGGGCCCATGGTCCCACGCGACGGTTAACCGATCCTGAACGCGCCGCCGCCCATCAGGGAGCGTTGGAGGTAACCCAAGAATTCGCGTGGGGTCTTTGTGCGTAAGTCTTCTCTTCGGCGCCCGTGTGACTTGGGAACGCGAAGAACAGAAGGTTCGAGAACGGAGGATCGGTTGGATGCGCGGTCGCGTCCCAGTCGCCGCCTCGTCCTGAGCCCGTCGAAGGACGAGGCGGCGAGAGGCCCGCCTCGCTCACCCGTCCGCCAGCACCCTCACGAACATGTCGGGATCGACGTTCCCGCCCGAGCAGACGACCGCGACCGTCCGCCCCGCCACCGGCACCTTGCCAGACAGCGCGGCGGCGAGGGCCACGGCGCCGCCCGGCTCCACCACCACGCGCAGCGCGTCGAAGGCGGTGCGCATGGCATCGGCCACCTCGGCGTCGCTCACCGCCACGCCGCCCGCGAGCAGGCGGGCGTTGATGCGGAAGGTCACCTCGCCCGGCATGGGCGTCACGATCGCGTCGCAGAAGCTCGTCGCCCCCGGCGCGTTCGCCAGCCGCTCGCCGGCCGCCAGCGAGCGCGCCGTGTCGTCGAAGCCGACCGGCTCCGCGGCGAAGACCGGCGTTCCGGGCGACCGGTCGGCCAGCGCCAGCGCGGTGCCGGCCACCAGCCCTCCGCCGCCGCAGCAGACCACGCAGGCGTCGAGCCGCGCGCCCGCCGCCTCGGCCTGGGCCGCGATCTCCAGCCCGATCGTCCCCTGGCCGGCGATGATGCCGGGGTCGTCGTAGGGCCGGACGAGGGTGGCGCCGCTCTCCTCGGCCAGCCGTGCGCCGATCGCCTCGCGGTTCTCCGTCCAGCGGTCGTAGAAGATCACCTCGGCGCCCAGCGCCCGCGTGTTGCGCACCTTCACCGCCGGTGCGTCCGACGGCATGATGATCGTGGCCGCGATGCCGAACGCCTTCGCCGCCGCGGCCACGCCCTGCGCGTGGTTGCCCGACGAGAAGGCGATCACGCCCCGGGCCCGGTCGGCCTCGGGGATCAGGCTGATCCGGTTGAAGGCGCCGCGGAACTTGAAGCTGCCGGTCCGCTGGAGCATCTCCGCCTTCACCAGCAGCCGACCGCCCAGGCGCGCGTTCAGCAACGGGCTTTCCAGCAGCGGGGTCAGGACGGCCTTCCCCTTCAGGCGGACGGCGGCCGCCTCCACGTCCTTCACGGTCGGGAGGGGGAGGGTGGCGAGGTCGGTGGTCATCGGTCGGGTCCGGGAAGGGCGTGCGGAAACGGTCGGTCGGGCGACCGCGGGAACGGGGGAGGCGGCCGGCTCAACGCCGCAGGTCCTCGACGATCCTGAGCGGCGCGTCGGCGCCGCCGAGGCGCTGGCGATAGACCTGGAGGCCCTCCATCACCCGCTGGACGTAGTTGCGGGTCTCGTTGAAGGGGATCGTCTCGATCCAGTCGATCACGTCCACCCCCTCCGCCCGCGGGTCGCCATAGCGCTCGAGCCACTGGCGCACCCGACCGGGCCCCGCGTTGTAGGCGGCGACCGCGAGGACGTAGGACCCGTTGAAGCGCTCGATCATCTCGGCGAGGTAAGCACTTCCGAGCTGGACGTTGTACCCCGGATCGGCGGTGAGTCTGGCCTGCGTGTGCCGCAGACCGAGCTTTCCGGCCACCTGCTGCGCGGTCGCCGGCATCAGCTGCATGAGGCCCCGCGCGCCCGCCGGGCTGACGGCGCCGGCGTTGAACACGCTCTCCTGCCGGATGATGGCGTGGACGAGCGCCGGCTCCGGCCGGTCGGCGGGAAGCGGAATGCGCGGATAGCCCGCCGACAGCAATGTCACCTCGTGCTGGACCGCCGCGCGCGCGGTCGCCACGGCGACGTCCTGCCGCCCGACCTCCAGCGCGATGCGGGCGACGAGCGCATGGTCCATCGGCGTGTCGGCCGCATCCTGCAGGCGGCGCAGGAAGAGGGCCGCGCGTTCGCTGGCGGGCGGATCGCCCCGCTGCTCCGCCCGCTGGATGCGAACGAGCGCGCGAACCACGCGCACCAGCTCCCGCCGCTCGAACGCGGTGGCGGCGGCCTGCGTGATCTGCTGGTCGACCGGGAGCGGCAGGCTGGTGCGGCCGAGCGTGCGGCCGGCGAGCTGCCCGTAGAATGTGGTGGGATAGACGGCCGACCGCTCGTACCAGGGCCGCGCCTCGGCGGCGCCCGACATCGCCTCGGTCGCACGCCCCGCCCAATAGGCCGCGCGGGAGATGCTGAGCGGCGTGGTGACGTTCCGGTACATCCGCTCGAAATGGCGGAACGCGGTCTGGGGCTGGTCGAGGGAGCGCAGCGCGAGCCATCCCGCCAGGAACTCGCCCTCCGCGAAGGCGGCGCCCGTGAACTGGCCGTGGTCCGTGGCGAGACGGTAGGCGAGGGCGTGCTCGGCCCGGTCCATCGCGCGGCGGACGAGGAGGTTCCGCTCGGTCCACCAGGGCGTGGCGCGGCCGAGCTGCGGCGGCGCGTCCAGCAGCAGCTCCATCGCCTCTCCGTCGCGGTCGCGGCGGCGGGCGGCGCGCAGGCGCTCGAAATGCAGCCCGGCGTCCGTGCGCAGGTCCTGCGGCACCGTCGCGAACGCCGCGTCGGCGGCGGCCGGATCGCGCGCGATCCGCAGCCGGGCCTCGGCGAGCGCGCGCCGGCCGGGATCGACCACGTCCATGACCCGCCGCGCGGCGGCGTCCTCGCCGTCCCACAGCAGCCGGTCGAGCCGGGCCCAGTGCTCGTCGGCCCGCAGCATGGCGCCGAAGCGCGCGCGGAACTCCTGCTCCTCCCCGACCGAGAAGGCGCCGTTCACCCAGCGCTGGCGGACGATCTGGGTGGCGGCCACCGTATCGCCCGTCGTCACCAGCGCCTCGGCGTGGCGCATGACGCCCGTGACCGACAGGGGCGGCCGCCGCTCGAACCAGGCCCGCACCGCCTCCGCCGGCATGCCCAGGGGCATCACGGATTCAGCCCGCCGCCGCATGACGGCGAGGGAGGGCCAGTCGGGATTGGCGTCGATGAAGGCGGCGAGGGCCCCGAAATCGGCCGTCGTCTCCGGCCGCGACAGGTCAATCCACTCGATCACCTTGGCCGGCAGCCGGTCCCGGGCCTCGGCCGCGGCCCTGCGGGCGGCGTCGAACCGCCCGGCCTCGGCGTGGCGGAAGGCCGTCCGGTACAGATCGAGGTCGCGGCCCTCCAGCGCCGCCGAGGGGCCCGGGGCGAGGGCGAGGACGACCGCCACGGCGGCGGCGGCCACGGCCGGCTTGAAGAGGGCGGTTCCGGCCGCTAAACATCGCGATCCCGCAGACCGGACCCGTCGCCCCAGGAGCCAGCCATGTTCAAGGGATCGCTCGTCGCCCTGATCACCCCGTTCCGGGACGGCAAGGTCGACGCCGACGGCTTCCAGTCCTTCGTGGAGTGGCAGATCGCGGAGGGCACCCACGGCCTCGTCCCGGTCGGCACGACCGGCGAGAGCCCGACCCTCTCCCACGAGGAGCACCGCCGGGTGGTGGAACTCTGCGTGGAGGCGGCCCGCGGGCGGGTGCCCGTGATCGCCGGCACCGGGTCGAACGCGACCGCCGAGGCGATCGAACTGACGGCGCACGCCAAGGCGGCCGGGGCCGACGCGGCCCTGATCGTCACGCCGTACTACAACAAGCCGACGCAGGAGGGCTTGTACCAGCATTACAGGGCCATTCACGACGCTGTGGATCTTCCGGTCATCATCTACAACATCCCGGGCCGCTGTGTCGTGGACATGACTGTGGAAACCATGGCGCGCCTCGCCGAACTTCCGAGGATCGTCGGTGTGAAGGATGCGACCAACGACCTCGCCCGGCCGCTGCGCACCCGCACCGAGATCGGGCCCGACTTCTGCCAGCTGTCGGGGGAGGACGCGACCGTCACCGGCTTCCTCGCCCAGGGCGGGCACGGCTGCATCTCGGTCACCGGCAACGTGGCGCCGCGGCTGTGCGCGACCATGCACGAGGCGTGGCAGGCGGGCGACCTCGCCACGATGGGGGAGATCCGCGACCGCCTGATGCCGCTGCACCAGGCCCTCTTCTGCGAGACATCGCCGGCGCCGGTGAAGTTCGCGGCCTCGCTGCTGGGCAAGGTGCGGGACGAGGTGCGCCTGCCGCTCGTCCCCGCGACCGCCGGCGCCCGCGACCGTGTGCGCGCCGCCATGCGGCACGCGGGGCTGATCAACTGAGATGGCGGGCTCGAAGGTCCACGAACGAAAGCTGGCCGCGCAGAACCGGCGCGCCCGGTTCGACTACTTCATCGAGGACACGCTGGAGGCCGGCATCATCCTCGCCGGGACCGAGGTGAAGTCCCTGCGCGGCGGACGCGCCAGCATCAACGAGAGCTATGCCGGGGAGAGCGCCGGCGACCTCTACCTCTTCAACGCCTACATCCCGGAGTATTCGCTGGCCGGCCGCTGGCTCCAGCACGAGGTGCGGCGCCCGCGAAAGCTCCTGGTGAAGAAGCGCGAGCGCGACAGGCTGCTGGGCGCCATCCGTCGCGAGGGGGCCACCCTCGTCCCGCTGACGATCTACTTCAACGACCGGGGCCTCGCGAAGGTCGAGATCGGCCTCGCCCGCGGGAAGAAGAAGGCCGACAAGCGCGAATCCGAGAAGGCGAGGGACTGGCAGCGGGACAAGGCCCGCCTCATGCGCAGCCGGGGATAGCGAAAGGATACCTCCTTTGGATGCCGGACTTGACCTCTGCCCCGTCAGGAGGATCATTGTAGGACCGGGGAGGGCATCCGCCGCCGACTGTCCGCTGCGATGAGCGACGGTCGGGGACGCGACGCCACGAGGGAGGTCGCATGAGCCTGAACGTGCTCGAGGTCGCGGTCTACGCGATGGTGATGCTGGGTGGGGCGCAGAAGAGCTTCGTCTGCGAATCCAACCCCACGGGCGTCCGCTGTTCCCACGGGGTGGCGGCCTTCCCGTCCGAGAGGGCGAGCATCATGTTCTCCGACGGCACGCGCGTCAGCAAGGACGCCCGCCGTCTGATCTTCTCCAACGGGCTGACGAACTTCATGGACTCGGCCGGCTGGGTCCAGTTCTCGAACGGCGTCGGCTTCCGGCGCGACACGCGGGTCGCGACGCGGATCCGCTTCACCAGCGGTGCCATGTGCGAGCAGGTCGGCGAGAACATGGCCCGCTGCAACAAGGGCTGACGCTCCCGCGCGGACCTCAGTGGATGATGCGCTCGCCGTCGCCGCGCCCGTCCGAGTCGAGCCCCAGCCGCTCCCGCATCGCCGTCACCTGCGTGACGAGGGTGCGGTTGGCGTTGGTCAGCACCTGGATCCGGCTCTCGGCGTCCGCCTGCCGGCGCTGAAGCTCCTCGAGCGCGTCGAGCAGGCGCCGCACGTGGCTCTGCTGGCGCTCGGCGAAGGACGTGATCGCGCGGTCCACCCCGCCGCGAAGCTGCCGCACGGCGACCCAGATGACGGCCGCGACGGCGGCCCAGATGAGGGCGACGATCGCGAGGACGGACAGAAGGTAATCCATGGCGGCGCGCACGACGGACGACGGGCCTCAACCATGGGCCCGTCGCCGTGCCGTTGGAAGGCGAATCTCGCGCCGGCGGCGATCAGCCCCGCGAAAGCCCCGTGAGGTGCTCGCCGAACGCGGTGAGGACCGGATCGAAGCGGCGGATCTGGTTCTCGGTCACGTGGGCGTCGGTCTCGAGCACGATGCCGGGGGCGCGCTGCATCAGCCGCTCGGTGCGGAACGGGCCGAGGCGCTCGTCGAGGAACATGGCGAGACCCATGACGATGCCCAGCGTCACGTCGTCGCCGGTGCGCCGGTCGTCCAGCGTCGCCTGCAGTTCCTGGAGAAGGGCGTACGTCACGATCGACGTCCGCTCGATCGTCGCCGAGCTGTCCGTCTGCGAAGGCGGGGCCGCCTTGGTGCGCTTCTGTGTCATGTCTCGGCTCGGGTCGGTTCAGCGGTGGGAGCGGCGGCGGACGGGGGCCGGGCGCCGTGCGGTCATCCGGGCCACGGCGACCGCGAGGCCGAGGGACAGGACCGTCGTGAACAGGCTCGTCAGCATCGCCGCTCGTCCTCGTGTCACCGCGAATGATGCCGAGGCTAGGCGGGATGTCCTTCCAATTCCTTAACGTCGGCCACGAACGTTCTGCCTCCGTTGTCGAAACGCCACCGTCGTCACGACGACTGCGATCGCCCGTTGCGCCCGCGTCGAACCGGGATCACACTGCGCCGACCAACGCCGGGAGATTTGCCCATGTCCGAAGGTCCTTTCCGCCTGATCACCCGCAGCGACTTCGACGGCCTCGTCTGCGCCGTGCTGCTGCGGGAGCTCGGCATGATCGACGAGATCAAGTTCGTCCATCCGAAGGACGTGCAGGACGGGAAGGTCGAGATCACCGGTCGCGACATCACGACGAACCTGCCCTACGTGCCGACGGCCCACCTCGCCTTCGACCACCACCTGAGCGAGACCATCCGCAACGACGGGTCCGAAGCGCGTCCGAACCACGTGATCAACGCCAAGGCCCCTTCGGTCGCGCGCGTCGTCTACAACCACTTCGGCGGGCGCGACCGCTTCCCCGGGATTTCCGAGGACCTGTTGAGCGCGGTCGATCAGGCCGACAGCGCGCGATACACCCTCGACGAGGTCCTCCACCCCCGCGGGTGGACGATGCTGAACTTCATCATGGATCCGCGGACCGGGCTCGGCCGCTTCCGCGATTTCCGGATCTCCAACTACCAGCTGATGATGGAGCTGATCGACGCGGTGCGGACCATGCCCGTCGCCGAGGTCCTGCGCCTGCCCGACGTGGTCGAGCGCATCCAGCTCTATCAGGCGCAGGCACCGTTGTGCCGGGCGCAGCTCCGCCGGATCGGCCGGGTCGAGGGGCCGCTGGTCGTCCTCGACCTGCGGGACGAGGAGATGATCCACGCGGGCAACCGCTTTCTCGTCTACGCCCTGTTCCCCGAGTGCACCGTGTCGATGCACGTGCTCTGGGGCGTCAACAGGCAGAACACCGTCTTCGCGGTCGGCAAGTCGATCTTCGACCCGAGCGCCATGGTCAACGTCGGCGAGTTGATGCTCGCGTACGGCGGCGGTGGGCACGAGGCCGCCGGCACCTGTCAGGTCGACCATGCGCGCTGCGAAGAGGTGATGGGCGAACTGGTCGCCCGGATCGTCCAACTCAGCTGATCGGGGCCGCGGCCGGCCGGGCCGCCGCCGGCTCCCGGCCGCCCGCCCGCCCGGAAGGTCAGTCGGTCCTGGCGCGATATCCGCGGGAGCGGGTGCCCGGATGCGCGTCGCTCGTCTGCGACGTGGCACGGGTGCCGCGCCGCACGCGCATGAAAAGGTGGTTGCCGCCCACGGTTACCGGGCGTCGCTTCCGACCGGCGGCAATTGTCTGCCGCGCTGGTCGGCCTCCGATGCGGCGTCAATTCCGCGTCTTCTCGCGAACGTCTTCCTCGATCGCGGTGGAAACCGGTCCGGTACGAGGGGCCGCCGACGCTGCGCCACCACCGGGACACGGCGATGCCCGAGGGCGTCATGCTGCCGATGGCGGCGGCCGACGGGCGGGTGACCCTGAGCCCCGGTCAGGCCGTCACCGTCTCCTCCCGCCGCACCGTGCGCGTCGCCGTCGCGAGCGGGGTCCCTCCGAGCGCGTCGGGAGTGAGGCCGAGGAGCGTCGCGGTGGCGGCCCCCTCGGCGGCGGCCTGCTCCAGCGCGTGCCCGAGCGCGATGTCCAGCGGCGCGTGGTGGGCGAACGCCGGGTCCGATCCCGCGAGGACGACCCAGGTCCCGCTCCGGCCGGCGATGGCGAGCACGCCCGCCGCCGGCCGGTGGTCGAGCCACAGGAGCGAGAGACGCAGCCGACCCAGCGCCATCATCCCCGCCGCCACGTCGCGCAGGAACGCCCCCACCGCCGGTTCGTCGTCCGCGGCGCCCGCCCCGGGCAGGCCGCACAGAAGCCCGAGCAGCCGGTCGCGCGACGCGGGCGTCGCCGTCTCGATCCTGAGGCCGAGGCGCCCGTCCGCCCGCAGGCGCAGCGCCGCGAGGCGTGCGCGCACCGCATCGTCGAGATCCGCCGGGAGGGCGAGGCGGCGGGCGCGGGGCGCCCCGGGGTCGATCACGGCGTCCTCGGCCATCAGCCCGTCCGTCCGCAGCCCGACGAGGCGGAGGTCGGTCCAGTCCGTCCGGCGGTCGACGGCGTCGAGCAGCCGGTCCGCGGCGCCGTCGCGCAGATCGGGCGCCACCAGCGCGTCCGTCACCGCCGGCCGGTCGTCGCCCATCAGCCGCAACCGGCCCCCGGCGTCCGACCACAGCGGCAGGACGGCGTGCAGGCACAGGGCGTCGCGCAGCACCACGACCCGCGGCCGTCCGGTACCGAACAGGCGCCACCAGGGCATGAGCCAGGCCGGCGACTGGAAGGGCGTGGCGTCGGGCGTCCGGTTCCACAGGGCCTGCCAGTCGGTCCGCAGGGCGTCGATCTGGTCGGTGCGGGTCAGGATCTCGGTGCGCAGGCCGGTCATGGAGCGTCGGTCCCCTTCGCGAGGTCGTCGTCGAGCCCGGGGTGGCGCGCGACCGCCGCCCGCCGGTCGCCCGCGCCATCCCCACGACGTCATCAACAAGGAACCCGGGCCGTTCGTCCGTCACCACGTCGGGGAGTGCGCCATGGGGGTATTCGACACAGCGACAGGGAGAGGGGGATTGCCTCTACCCCTCCCGCCCCGCCGGATGATCCCGCCCCTTCCAGCCGGCGACGAACGCCTCCAGGTCCGGGTCCGGCGCCGGGGGCAGGACGATGCGCAGCGTGACGAGCTGATCGCCGCGGGTGGCGTCGGGGCGCGGCACGCCCTTGCCGCGCAGGCGGAGGACCCGGCCGCTGCTGGCGCCGCGCGGAACCGTCATGGTCACGCTGCCGTCCACCGTCGGCACCGTCACCCTGGCCCCCTCGACCGCCTCCGTCAGCGTCACCGGCAGGTCCAGCAGCACGTCGTCCCCCTCGCGCCGGAACGCCGGGTGCGGGCGGACCTTGAGGCGGACGAGGAGGTCCGCGCCGTCGTCGCGGCCGCGGATGCGGAGCGTGCGGCCGTCGGCCGTGCCCGGCGGGATCTTCAGGTCGATCGTCCGGCCGTCGGGCGTGCGCATCCGCTGGCTGCCGCCGCGCACGGCGTCGACGAACTCAACCTCGAGGTCGGCCTCGATCTCGGTCGGGCCCTGCTGCTGGGGCTGCGCGCCGCCGAAGCCGCCGAACCCGCGCGGCCCGCCGCGCATGCCACCGAAGATGCCGGCCAGACGATCCTCCACGTCGGCGCCCTGGAACCCGCGCGCGCCGCCGCGCCCGCCCTGGCCGAAGCCGCCGAACCCCGCCGGTGCCCGCGGATTTCCGTCCGCGTCGATCTCGTCCGCGTCGAACTTCCGCCGCTGGTCCGCATCGCCGACGATGCCGTAGGCGGCGTTGATCTCCTTGAAACGCCCTTCGGCCGTCGGATTCCCCGCGTTGCGGTCGGGATGGAACTCCTTGGCGAGTTTCCGGAAGGCCCGCCGGATCTCGTCCTCGCCGGCGGAACGGCTCACGCCGAGGACGTCGTAGGGATTGCGCGCTGCCATGTCATTCCTCCCCGCACGGGCGAAGGATCCGCCGTCGGGGGCTTCGCACGCGCCCGGACGGCCGGCGGGCCCGGTCGGCACCCGCCACCGGTTGGATGTGGGCATCGGCCCGAAGGCCGCAAGGGCGACGCGAGATCGGAGAACCTCGACGATACTGCGTGACACCGGCGCGGGCGCATACCACATTGTACGCGGCGGGGGTGCCCGTCATCCTTCGCCCGTTTCCCCCGGGCCCTCATCGCCCGGGCCTCGATCGTCCGTCGAGGGCAGAGGACACGAGAGACATGAGCAAGAACCAGTCAGGCAAGACCCTCTACTGCTCCTTCTGCGGCAAGAGCCAGGACGAGGTCGAGAAGCTGATCGCCGGTCCCGCGGTCTTCATCTGCAACGAATGCGTGACGCTCTGCGCCGACATTCTGCGCGACGAAGGCGGAACGAGCGCGTCGCGTCCGACCGGCGTGCCGGTGCCGAAGGAGATCGCTTCCGTGCTCGACCAGTACGTGGTCGGGCAGGATTTCGCGAAACGGGTCCTGTCGGTCGCGGTCTACAATCACTACAAACGCCTCTCACACCAGGCCAGTCCGAGGCCCGGGGACGTGGAGATCGCGAAATCCAACGTCCTCCTGATCGGGCCGACCGGTTCGGGCAAGACGTTGCTGGCGCAGACGCTGGCCCGCATCCTCGACGTGCCCTTCGCCGTCGCGGACGCCACCACGCTGACCGAGGCCGGCTACGTCGGCGAGGACGTGGAGAACGTCATCCTGCGGCTGCTGCAGAACTCCGACTACAACGTGGAGCGGGCGCAGCGCGGCATCGTCTACATCGACGAGATCGACAAGATCGCCCGCAAGGGCGACGGCGTGTCGATCACGCGGGACGTCTCCGGCGAGGGCGTGCAGCAGGCGCTGCTGAAGATCCTCGAGGGCACGGTCGCCTCCGTCCCGCCGCAGGGCGGGCGCAAGCACCCCGGCCAGGAGTTCATCCAGGTCGACACCTCGAACATCCTGTTCATCTGCGGCGGCGCCTTCGCCGGCCTCGAAAAGGTCATCTCGTCGCGCACCAAGGGCGGGGGCATCGGATTCGGCGCCGAGGTGAGCGGCCCGGACGAGCGGCGCGCGGGCGAAATCCTGCGCGAGGTCGAGCCGGAGGACCTGCTGAAGTTCGGCCTCATCCCCGAGTTCATCGGCCGCCTGCCGGTCATCGCGACGCTGGAGGACCTGGACGAGGCGACGCTGGTGCGCATCCTCCAGGAGCCGAAGAACGCCCTGACCAAGCAGTTCGGCCGCCTGTTCGAACTGGAGGGCGTGCGGCTCGAGTTCACCGAGGACGCGCTGAAGGCGATCGCCCAGAAGGCCATCAAGCGCAACACCGGCGCCCGCGGTCTGCGTTCGATCGTCGAGGGGTGCCTCCTGGACCTGATGTTCGAGATCCCCGGCATGGAGGGGGTCGAGAGCGTGGCCATCGACCGCGGCTCGGTCGAGGGGTCGGCCAAGCCCAAGATGGTCCACGTCCAGCGCAAGACGGCGTGACGCGGACGGGCGGTCGCGCGTCGCCCGCCATCCTGTGTCGCACGGAAGTCCGTTGTGATCGGGGCGCGCTTCGGTGCACCCTCGGTGCGAGAAACAGCCCCTCGCGTGCGCCATGCCCCGTCTCGTCCCCGCCCTCGTCGGTCTCGCCCTGCTCCTGACCGCGGCCCTCGTCCCCGCCGGCGCGCGGGCGGGCGACGCGAATGTCGTGATCGTTCTCAACTCGGGCGAGGACACGATCAGCATCCTCGATCAGACGACCATGACCGAAGTGGCGCGCGTGCCCGCCGGGCGCGAGCCACATCACCTGATGCCGACGCCCGACGGGCGCGAGCTCATCATCGCCAACGCGCGCTCGAACGACATGATGTTCGTCGATCCGCGCAAGGGCGGCGAGATCCGGCGCCTGCGCGGCATCGCCGATCCTTACCAGATCGGCTTCAGCCCGGACGGCCAGTGGTTCGTCTCCAACTCCCTGCGCCTCGACCGGGTCGACGTCTACGACGCCCGGACCTATGAGCGCGTGGCCCGGTTCCGCGGGCTCTCGACGCCGTCCCACATGTCGTTCAGCGCCGACAGCCGCTACGTCTTCGTGAGCCTGCAGGATTCGGGCGAGCTCGCCGCGATCGACCTGACGACGAAGGAGGTGGCGTGGAAGTTGGCCGTGGGCCCCGGTGCCGCCGGCGTGCTGACGACCGAGGACGACCGGTTCGTGTACGTCGGGATCATGGGATCCGACTTCGTGGCCGTCGTCGACTGGCGCGAGCGCAAGGTCGTCGACCGGATCAGGACCGGGCGGGGGGCGCACAACGTCTTCCCGATTCCCGGCGACAGGCGGAACGTGCTGGTCTCCAACCGCCTGTCGAGCAACATCTCCATCGTCGACACCGAGACGCGGCAGGTCGTGCGGCAGATCCCGGTGCCGGGCGGTCCGGACTGCCTCGTCTTCAACGCCGACGGGTCGCAGATCTGGGTGACGGGCCGCTGGTCGCACAAGGTCTACGTGGTCGACATGCGCACCTTCCAGCTTCTCCGGTCGATCCCCGTCGGGCGCTCGCCGCACGGGATCTATCTCCATGTCGACCCGACGTCCTGACCGGATCGTCTCCGGCCTCGTCGCGGCGGCGGTCGCCCTGCTCGCTGCGGCGGCGCCCTCCGGGGCGGTGGCGCAGCAGTGCCGGGGAACGCTCTACCTCACGATCGACACCGGCGGGATGCAGTCGGCCGAGCGGATCGCCGACGTCCTTCGCCGGCACCGGATCCGGGCGACCTTCTTCCTGGCGAACGAGAAGACCGTCCGCGGCGACCACTCGCTCGACGCCTCCTGGGCCGACTATTGGAAGGCGCTGGCGGCGGACGGGCACCTGTTCGGAAGCCATACGTGGCGGCACTGGTACTTCCGCGGCGACCTCCAGGACGGCACCGTCCGCTACGCCAGCGTCGAGGGGACGGCCGAGCGGCTGGACGAGGCGGCGGTCTGCGCGGAACTCCGCCGGCCGGCGGAGGCGTTCCGGGCGATGACGGGGACGGACCTCGCGCCCATCTGGCGCGCGCCCGGCGGCCGGACGACGCCGCGCACCCTCGAATGGGCGGAGCGATGCGGCTTTCCGCGCCACGTGGGCTGGAGCCGCGCCGGCTTCCTCGGCGACGAGCTGCCGTCCGACCGCTATCCGAACCGGGTCCTGCTCGAGCGCGCGCTGCGCGATCTGCGCGACGGCGATGTGATGATGATGCATCTCGGCATCTGGTCGCGGAAGGAGCCGTTCGTCGAGGTCTTCGAGCCTCTTGTCACGGGCCTCAAGGCCAAGGGATTCTGCTTCGCGACGCTCGCGGAGGGAGTAGGGCGATGACCGAGATCTGGGCGCTGGTCGGAACCGTCCAGCAGTGGGCGTTCGAATGGGCGGTGGGCCCGTTCCTCTTCGCCATCGGCGAGGCGGCCTATCTGGAGGAGGCGTTCAACGCGCTCGAGGGCGTGATCGTCGGCCTCTTCGCGCTGATCGTCATCTATCTCGTCGTGCGGCCCCTGGAGATCTGGCGCCCGGTCGAGCGCTGGGCCGACCAGCGTGCCGTCCGCACCGACGTCATCTACACGATGATCAGCCACCTCGGCATCGTGCCGCTGGCGCTGTTCATCCTGCTCGATCCGCTGGAGCGGCAGTTCCACGCGCTGCTCGACGATTTCGGCATGGTGCCCTGGACCCTCGATCAGACGGTCCCGGCGCTCCAGGCGTGGCCGGTCGCGACCATGCTGATCTACGTCCTCGTGTTCGATTTCTTCGAGTACTGGCGGCACCGGTTCCAGCACCGGCTGACCTGGTGGTGGAGCCTGCACGCGCTGCAC
>JBIJED010000381.1:0-3978 GCA_044343785.1 Azospirillales bacterium
CGTCGCCGGGCCGGCCGAGACGCTCGGCGTCGCCGGCGGCGGGCACTTCCCCCATCGCGAGCGGCCGGCGGAGACGGCCGAGGCCGTCGCCCGGTTCCTCGGACGGGTGGGCGCGCCGGCCACCGCTTGAAACGGGGGGCCGGCATGGGCATCTCTCCCCATGTCTGATCCGGGCCCCTCTGGCAGCCTCCGGGCTGCGATGTCGGATCTTCCACCTGAAGAGCCCCCGGGCTCTGCATCTGGGAGACCACGATGACCTTCGCCCACCCCCACGCGTTCGAAACCCTCGGTCCCGACGACGCCGCGCTCGCGGCGGCGCGCGACCGCCTCGACGCCCTCGCCCGCGCGCTCGACAGCGCCGTGCGGATCCCCGGCACGGGCATCCGCGTCGGCGCGGACGCCGTGCTCAACCTGATCCCCGGCGTCGGCACCGCGGTGTCGAAGGGCCTCTCCGGCTATCTCGTCTACGAGGCCCGCCGCCTCGGCGTGCCCACCGGCACGCTGTTGCGGATGCTCGGGAACGTCGGGATCGACTTCATGATCGGCCTCGTCCCCCTGATCGGCTGGGCCGGCGACGTCTTCTACCGGGCCAACACGAAGAACATGGCCCTGCTCCGCGACCACCTCCACCGGGAACTCGCGGCCCGGCGGGGCCCTGTCGTCGACGTCGTCGCCCATCGAGGAAGGGGTCGACCATGCTGAAGCAGCTCGTCCGGGCCGTGATGCGGCTCGCCGACGACCGGCGCCACGACCGCCGGGACGATCGGTACGATCGTTACGACCGCCACGACGTCCGCGGTCGCGACGGATACCGGTCCCACCACCGGCGGCGGGGGTGGAAGGACCTCCTGATCGACGCGGTCGTGCGCCGGTTCCTCAAGCGCTGATCCCGGGGGGCGCCCGTGCCGGCGGCGCCCCTCCCCCACCGCGCGTGCGCTGTTGACAGGTCCGCGCGATCCCCCATAGCATTCCGGCGAATACGTATTCACCCGATCGAGACCGGGTGATGTCGGTCGTCGGGTCCGGCGGTCCGCGCCTCTGGCGATGCGGCCGGACGGCGGTCGCGCGCGCCGACACGAAGAACCGCCAGACACGAAGAACCGCCAGACACGATGAGCCCGCCCTTGTCCCGAACCGCGTTCCGCATCTCCCACGTCAAGGCACCGCAGCGCGACGCGCAGTCGGACACCCGGCTCGTCGCGGAGACGGTCGCCGGGATCCTGGAGGCGGTGCGGACGCGGGGAGACGCCGCGGTGCGCGATTTCTCGGCCCGGTTCGACGGCGTCGCGGCCGAGCACCTTCAGGTCCACACGCGCGACCCGCACGCGACGGCGAAGCGGCTGCGCAACTACGGCTCGCTCTTCGTCGGCCCGCTGGCGAGCGTCGTCTATTCGGACAAGTGCTGCGGCACCAACCACACGCTGCCCACCATGGGCGCGGGGCGCTACACGGCCGGGCTCTGGGTCGGGTCCTACGTGAAGGTCTCGACGCACCAGTGGCTGGAGCCGGACGGCGTGCGCGCCGTGGCGCCGCCGGCCGTGCGGCAGAGCGCGTCTGAAGGGCTGGAGGGCCACCGGCGCGCCGCGGCGCGCCGGCTGGAGCACCTCCAGGCCGGTCGGGCCTGAGGCGGCGATGGCGGACGTGTCGCTCCGGGGCGTGACGAAGCGGTGGTCGTCGTTCGTGGCGGTCGACGACGTCACGCTCGCGATCGCGGACCGGGAGTTCGTGGTCTTCCTCGGCCCGTCCGGCTGCGGCAAGACCACGACCATGCGGATGATCGCGGGGCTCGAGGATCCGACGGCGGGCGAGATCCGCATCGGGCCGCGGGTCGTCAACGACCTGGAGCCCAAGGACCGCGACGTGGCCATGGTGTTCCAGAACTACGGCCTCTATCCCAACCTGTCCGTCTACGAGAACATCCGCTTCCCCCTCAAGGTGCGGAAGGTGGACAAGGCGAGCCACGACCGGCGCGTTCGCCGGGCGGCCGACCTCGTGGAACTGGGCCCGCTGCTCGACCGCCGGCCGCGGGAACTGTCGGGCGGCCAGCGCCAGCGCGTGGCGCTCGCCCGCGCCATCGTGCGCGAGCCCGAGATCTTCCTGATGGACGAGCCGCTGTCGAACCTCGACGCGAAGCTGCGGGTCTCGACGCGCGCGCACCTGAAGAACCTGCACCACGAGCTGAAGGTCACGACGATCTACGTCACCCACGACCAGGTGGAGGCGATGACGCTGGCCGACCGGATCGTGGTCATGAACAAGGGCCGGATCCAGCAGGTCGGCACGCCGACCGAGATCTACGACGATCCGTCCAACACCTTCGTCGCCGGCTTCATCGGTTCGCCCGCCATGAACCTGATGGAGGGCGAGATCGCGGGCGGCGTCTTCACCGGCGCCGGCGTCCGGATCGCGGGGCTGACGACGCGGGCCACGGGCCCGGTGACGCTGGGATTCCGGTGCGAGGACGCGGCCGTGGCCGCACCCGACGGGGCCGAGATCGCGGCGCCGATCTATTCGGTGGAGTTGCTGGGCGACGCGACGATGGTGACGGTCCGGGCCGGCGGCGCGCTGGCCACGGTGCGCACGGCCAAGACGTTCCGCGCGGAGATCGGCGACCCCGTCGGGTTCGCCGTGCGGCCGCAGACGTGCTTCCTCTTCGACCGGCAAACGGGGGAGAGGATCCGGTGAGGCAGGGGTTCAACAGGGAGACGATGGGCATGTTCAAGACGTTGATGCTGGCGACCGCGCTGACGGTCGCCGTCGCGAGCGGCGCACAGGCCGCCTGCGCCTTCAGGAACGAGACGCCGATCCGCATGCTGGCGGCGAGCTTCCCCGCCTGGAAGGCGACGACCGACGCGATGGCCGAGTGCGGCAACTTCCAGGCCGAACTCGACCTCCAGTTCCGCGACAAGCAGCCGGCCGCCATGGCCGCCCAGCCCGCGCGTTACCACATCGCCGGCCTCGCGGTGACCAGCCTCGTCCCGCTGCTCGACCAGGGCACGGTGCGTCCGCTCGACGACCTCGTCGCGAAGTACGGCAAGGATCTCCTGCCCAACCAGCTGATCCGCATCGACGGCAAGGTGATGGCGATCGCCATCCTCGTGAACGCGCAGCACCTGATGTACCGCGAGGACATCTACAAGCAGCTGGGCCTCTCCGAGCCGAAGACCTACGACGAGCTGCTGACCCAGCTCGAGACGATCAAGAAGTCGGGCCTCGTGCAGTATCCGCTGGGCGGCACCTACCGCGCCGGCTGGGATCTCGCGACCGAGTTCGTGAACCTCTACTTCGGCTACGGCGGCACCTTCATCGGCGCCGGCAACGTGCCCACGGTGAACAACACCTCCGGCCAGCGCACGCTGGAGATGATGAAGAATCTCACCGCCTACATGGATCCGGAGTACCTCGCCTCCGACGCGCCCTACGTCGCCAAGCAGTTCCAGCAGGGCAAGATCGCGGTGTCGAACCTCTGGGCCACCCGCGCCGGCGCGATGGACGACCCGAAGGAATCGACCGTCGTCGGCAAGGTGGTGATGGCCGCCGCCCCGGCCGCGGTGCCGGGCGGCAAGCCGGCCACGACCATCTGGTGGGACGGCTTCGCCATCGCGAAGAACATCTCCGACGCCGAGGCCGACGCCGCGTTCCGCGTGGCGCTGGAGGGCATCGACGGCGAGATGGTGCGGGCGAACAACGACCTGGCCGTCTGGCTCTCGAAGGACTACAAGCCGGGCCGCGCGGCGCGCGGTGCGGCCGAGAGCGCGCAGGGCGGGGCCGCACCCTATCCGGCGACGACCGCCATGGGCCTGATGCAGACCGCGCTGGCGCAGAACCTGCCGGGCTTCTTCACCGGCGCCCAGACGGCCGAGCAGACGCTGGCCCGCATCGAGGCGGCCTACACCACGGCCGCCCGCGAGAGGGGGCTGCTGCGGTAAACGGCCCTCGTGCTGCCCCACCCCCTCTCCCTGTCCCTCTCCCCCGTTC
>JBIJED010000380.1:0-3978 GCA_044343785.1 Azospirillales bacterium
CTGGATCGAGGGCTGACGGTCGCGCGTCGGCGCCCGCCGCCGGCCCGGCGTCATCCGCGCTCGACCCGCGCGCCGATCGAGGCGAGATCGTCCCAGAAGCGCGGATAGGTCTTTGCCGTGCAGCCCGGGTCGAGGATCGTCAGCCCGCCGATCCGCAGCGCCGCCAGCGCGAAGCTCATGGCGATGCGGTGGTCGGAATAGGTGCGGATCTCGGCCGGCAGGACCTGTCCCGCCAGCGCCGCGTCGGCCTCGACCACGAGGTCGTCGCCCTCCTCGCGGGCGAGGCCCGGGCGGATGCGGGACAGTTCGGTCGAGAGCGCACGGATGCGGTCGCACTCCTTCACCCGCAGGTTCGCGATGCCGACGAAGCGCACCGGGGTCTCGTTGAAGGCCGCGAGCACGGCCAGCGTCGGCACCGCGTCCTGCATCTGCGAGCCGTCGATCACCGGCGGAAGGTACGGGAAGGCGCGGATCAGGTCCCAGGCCCGCGCGTCCGGCTGGCCGCTGTCGGCCGCCGCGAAGCCGAGGTCGATCGCCCCGCCGGTCAGCGCCTCCGCCGCCCAAAGATAGGTGGCGGCCGAGGCGTCGGGCTCGATCGCGCCGTCGACCGGGCGATAGCCCGTCGCCCCGACCCGCCACGCGAGCGGCCCTGTCGGCTCGACCGTGGCGCCGAAGCGGCGCATCTGGGCGATGGTGATGTCGATGTAGCCGCGCGCGCCGATGTCGCCCCCGGCCACGGTGACGTCGAGGGAGCGCGTGCCGCAGGCGGCGGCCATCAGCACGGCGGAGACGAACTGGCTCGACAGCCGCCCGTCGATCTCGACCCGGTCGGCGTCGAACCCGCCGCGCCCGTGGACGGTCACCGGGGGGCATCCGCCCGTGTCCGACGCCGCGACGCCCAGCGCCGCCAGCGCCTCGACCAGCGGGCCGATGGGGCGCTTCCTCATGTGCGCGTCGCCGTCGAGCACGACGGTGCCGCCGACCAGCGCCGCAGCGGCGGCGAGGAAGCGCATCGCCGTTCCCGCGTTGCCGAGGAAGAGCGGCCCGTCCGGACGGGCGAGGCGCCCGCTGCCCGTGACGCGGACGGTGGTGCCGTCGATGTCCTCCACGGCCACGCCCATCGCCCTGAGCGCCGTCGTCATGTGCCGGGTGTCGTCGCTGCGCAGCACGCCCGACAGGCGGCTGGTACCCCTCGCCAGGGCCGCCAGCAGCAGCGCGCGGTTGGTGACCGACTTCGAGCCCGGCAGCGTCACGCGGCCCCGGAGCGGCCCCGTCGCGGGATGCACCCTCGCCCAACTTTCGCCAGCCGCCATGTCCGCCCGCCCCCGCCCGACCGTCGACCGCAGTGGTAGACCCGGGCGGGGCGGCGGACAAGCGGCCCCGTCCCCGCACCCCCTTCCGTTCCCCGCGGCACCCCTGTATACATCCTAACAATCCTCGCGGCCCGCCGCCGGGAGACGTCCGCATCCGCGCCCGCAGACAAGCCGCAAGGCCCCGCATGTACCGTATCGGCGTCGACGTCGGTGGCACGTTCACCGACTTCACCTTCCTGGACGAGACGACCGGCGAGATCCGGTTCTGGAAGGTCAGTTCCACTCCGCACGACCCGTCGGAGGCGATCGAGACCGGCATCCGGCAGATGGTCGAGGCGTTCGGCTTCGACGCGCGGAAGGTCGGCTATCTCGGCCACGGGACGACGATCGCGACGAACATCGTGATCGAGCGGCGCGGCGCCCGCACCGGGCTCCTGACCACCAAGGGCTTCCGCGACGTGCTGGAACTCGGCCGGCAGGCGCGGCCCTCCATCTACGACTACCGCATGCAGAAGCCGCCGCCGCTCGTCCCGCGCGACCGGCGGATCGAGGTGACCGAGCGCATCGGCCCGGACGGCGACGTGCTGGTGCCCCTCGACCACGCGACGCTGGAGGCGGGTGCCCGGGCGCTCGAGGACCTGAAGGTCGAGAGCGTCGCGATCTGCTTCCTGCACGCCTACCGCACGCCCGACCACGAGAAGGCGGCGCGCGCCGCCGTCGAGCGCGTGCTGCCCGGCGTCTACGTCAGCGTCTCCTCCGAGATCCTGCCGGAGTTCCGCGAGTTCGAGCGCGTGTCGACGACGGTGGTCAACGCCTTCGTCGGCCCGAAGATGGGCGCGTACCTGGAGAAGTTCCGCACCCGCATGCAGGGCGTGGGCATCCCGGCCGAGCCCTACACCATCCATTCCAACGGCGGGCTGATGTCGGTCGAGACCGCCAAGGGCTCGCCGGTGCGGACCTGCGTCTCGGGCCCGGCCGCGGGCGTGGTGGGTGCTGCACAGATCGGCACGGTCGCCGGCGTGCCGAACCTGATCACCTTCGACGTCGGCGGCACGTCGACCGACGTGTCGCTGATCCACGAGGGCCGGCCGCTCTACACGTCCAACCGTCTCGTCGCGGGATATCCGGTCAAGACGCCGATGATCGACATCCACGTCATCGGTGCCGGGGGCGGGTCGATCGCGGTGATCGACGACGCGGGCGCCATGAAGGTCGGCCCGCAGTCGGCCGGCGCCGATCCGGGTCCTGCCGCCTACGGCCGCGGCGGGACCCAGCCGACGATCACCGACGCCAACCTCTGCCTCAACCGCCTCGACCCGACGCTGCTGCTGGGCGGGCGGATGACCATCGACCCCGAGGCCTCGCGCCGCGTCGTCCACGACAAGGTGGCGAAGCCGCTGGGCCTCACGCTGGAGGAGGCCGCGCACGGCATCATCCGCATCGCCAACGCCAACATGAGCCGGGCCATCCGCTCGGTCTCGGTCGAGAAGGGCTACGACATCGCCCGCTTCGCGCTCGCCGCGTTCGGCGGCGCCGGGCCGCTGCACGCGGCCGAGGTGGCGGTGGAGTGCGGCATCCCCAGGGTCTTCGTCCCGCGCGAGCCGGGCACGCTGTGCGCCCGCGGCATGCTCCTGACCGACCTGTCGTCGGACTACGTGCGCAGCCACTTCGCCGACGCGACGGCCGAGAGCTGGGGCCGCGTGCTGACGCTGTTCGCGGAGATGGAGACGGACGGTCACGCCTGGCTCGACCGCGAGGCGATCGCGCGCGCCAAACGCCGCTTCGTCCGCGTGCTCGACGCGCGCTACCGCGGCCAGAACTTCGAGATCAAGGTGGCGTGCGACGGGCTGGGCGCCGGCGACCTCGACGAGGTCATCCGCCGCTTCCACGACGCGCACACGGTGGAGTACGGCTACGCCATCAAGGACCGGGGCGTGGAGTTCGTCTCCTGCCGCATCCAGGCGATCGGCGACGTGCCCAAGGCGCCCCACGCGAAGGTCGCGGGCGGGACGTCGCTGGGCGACGCCGTCACAGGAAGCCGGTCGATGTACATCGACGCCAGGAACGGCTGGCGCGAGGCGACCGTGTACCAGCGCGAGCGGCTGCCGGTGGGCCAGACCTTCGCCGGCCCGGCCATCGTCAACGAAATGAGTGCCACGACCCTGATCCTGCCGGACCAGACCGGCGTCGTGGACCCCTGGGGCAACCTGATCGTCACGGTGTCGGCATGACCCAATCGACCGCCAGGACCGACCGCATCGCCGACCCGATCCAGATGGAGGTGTTCTCGAACCGCCTCCTCGCGATCGCGGAGGACATGGGCTCGATCCTCATCCGCTCGTCCTTCTCCTCCAACATCAAGGAGCGCAAGGACGCCTCGACCGCGCTGTTCGACGCGCGCGGGCGCCTCGTGGCGCAGGCGGACCACATCCCCATCCACCTCGGCGCCATGATCGGCGCGGTGGAGACGATCCTCGCCAGGTATCCGCTCTCGGCCATGGCGCCGGGCGACGCCTTCATCTGCAACGACCCCTACCTCGCCGGCGGCAGCCACCTGCCCGACGTGTCGATCATCACGCCGATCCACCACGGGGGCCAAGTCCGCTTCTTCGCCGGCAACATCGCCCATCACGCCGACCTCGGCGGGCGCACGCCGGGCTCCACG
>JBIJED010000382.1:0-3970 GCA_044343785.1 Azospirillales bacterium
TGGCCTTGATGGGGCGGGGGCGCTAGTCGCTCCCGCCCCCCGGTTGCCCCAGCCGGGCGTCGAGCGCCGCAAGGCACGCGCTACGGTCGGCCGACAGGCCGCCCGCCACCCACCATGACCGCATCTCCGCGAGGTGCCGCCCCACCTCGGGCCCGGCCGGCACCCCGCGCGCCACGACGTCCTCGCCCCGCAGCGGAAAGGTGCGTTCGGGCTGCGCCGCCAGCGCCAGCGCGCGGGCGAGCCGCGCGCCGTCGCCGTCCGAGGCCGCGGACAGGCGGGCCGCGTCGCGGAACCCGTCCGTCCCGAACACGAAGCGCAGCCCCGCCCATCGCCCCTCGTCGGTCGCCGCGACGGTCGCGGACTGCCTGAACACCCCGACGAGGCGGTCGCGCTCGGCGTTGGAGAGCCGGAGCCGTGCGGCGAGCGCCGCCCCGCCCCCCTCCCGGTGGCGGACCGCGGCGGCGAGGCGGAGGAGGGGGTCGGGCGGCAGGCCCGCCTCCCGGTCCTGGCGCACCATGCGCGCGAGGCGCGTTCCGTCGTCGGCCTCCGGCAGGACCACCGGCAGGGCGCCCACCGCGGCCAGCCCCTCCCAGGCGGCAAGCGGGTCGGGGGCCTCCAGCAGGCGGAGGAGTTCCCCGCGCAGCCGCTCCGCCGAGAGGATCCGCAGGTCGGGCGCCGCCGCCCGGCAGGCCGCGAGTGCCGCCCCGTCCGGCGGCACGCGCCCGTACCAGGCGAGGAAGCGGAAGAAGCGGAGCAGCCGCAGCCGGTCCTCGGCCAGACGCACCGCGGGATCGCCGATGAACCGGACCCGGCCCGCCGCCAGATCCTCCAGCCCGCCGAACGGGTCGTGGATCGCGCCGTCGCGCGTCATCGACAGCGCGTTGAAGGTCAGGTCCCGCCGGGCCGCGTCCTGCGCCCAGTCGTCGGTGAAGGCGACGACCGCCCGGCGCCCGTCGGTCGAGACGTCGCGCCGCAGGGTCGTCACCTCGAACCCCCGGCCGGCGGCGACCGCGGTGACCGTGCCGTGCCCGATCCCCGTGGGGACGGCCTTCAGCCCCGCCGCCCCCAGCCGCCGGACCACCTCGGCCGGGGGCAGCGGGGTGGCGATGTCCACGTCCTTCACCGGCCGCCCGGCCACCGTGTCGCGGACGCAGCCGCCGATGAACCGTGCCTCGGCCCCGCCGGCCATGACGGCGTCCATCACCGCCGTCGTGGCGGGATCGGACATCCAGGGCGGGGGCGCGATCGGGGCGGGCCCCCCGGTCACGCCGGCACCCCCAGCCGATCGCGCAGGTTCCGGAGCATGCCGGCCGTCGCGCCCCAGATGTAGCGGTCGCCGTAGGGGAAGACCCAGAAGCCGCGCGCCTCGCCGCGGACGTCCCGGTGGTGGCGCTCGCAGCTCCCGGGGTCGAGGATGAAGGCGAGCGGCACCTCGAACACCTCCGCCACCTCGTTGGGATCGGGCTTGAGGATGAACGGGGGACGGATGAGGCCGACGACGGGCGTCACCTCGTAGCCGGTGCGGGTGACGTAGACGTCGAGCCGGCCCAGCACCTCGACCCGCGGCGGCGGCAGGCCGATCTCCTCCTCCGTCTCCCGCAGGGCCGCGTGCTCGGCATCCGGGTCCGCGGGCTCGAGCCGTCCGCCGGGAAAGCTGATCTGGCCGCCGTGGGACGACAGGTGCGCGGTCCGCTGGGTGAGCAGGATGGTCGCCCCGTGCGCATGCTCGACGATCGGGACGAGGACGGCGGCCGGCTTCAGGATCGCCGGACGGCCCATCCCCGGGTTCAGGTCGTCGTCGCCACGCCGGTTCAGGATCCTGTCCGGGCTGCGGCTGGCCGGACCGAACCGGCTTCGGATGTCGGAGGGGGTCATCGGACGCGTCAGGCTGGATCGAGGCGGCCCAGCGCGAAGAAGGTCCCGCCGCTCCAGACGCCGATCCCGCTCCCGTCCGCCGCCACCTCGGCCCACTCCACAAGGTCGTAGAAGACCGCACGCCCGATGCGCGCCTCGAGCCGATCGCGCACCACGATATAGGGGCGGGGTCGCCCGGTGCCATCGTCCTCGCGCACGAGGATGGGATGGTCGGCGTCGGCGGCGACGGTCTCGTCCAGGTTCGTCCGGAACACGACCGTCTGCACGGGCCCGGTCCCGTGCCGTTCGGCGGCCACCGCGACGAAGGGCGCGTCGTCCACCACGATGCGTCCGCGCTCGGCCGGCGTGATCAGCCAGTGGTCGCCGGCCTCGTCCCGCCTAAGTACCGTCGAGAAGAGGCGGACGAGTTCCGGCCGGCGGATCGGGGACCCGTGATAGGTCCAGGTCCCGTCGGTCAGGATGCGGATCTCGTACCGTTCGTCCCGGGCGGTCGGACCCGTGCCCCGATCGGGTGGCGCGAGGGGGTCGCGGGCGGGTGTGGGTCGTTCTGTCATGCTGGACGCCGGAGGCGGAATGCCCTCACACTCGCACAGATAAGCGCACCGGGACGCGAGGGAAACGTGCGGGGGCCGACCGAGGGGCCCGGATTTCACCGAATTTCCAGGGTCCTTCAGGAGATCGATGCATGACCGCCACCGACACCCGCCCCGACGGCGCGGAGAAGCTGCTGGCCGAGGTGGAGCGGATCGCCGGACGCCTCGCCGAGGTCCGGCAGAGGATCGGCCGGGTCATCTTCGGCCAGCAGGAGGTCGTGGACCTGACGCTGACGACGCTGCTCGCCGGCGGTCACGTTCTTTTGATCGGCGTGCCGGGCCTCGCCAAGACCCGCCTCGTGGAGACGCTGGGGACCGTCTTCACGATGGAGGAGCGGCGCATCCAGTGCACGCCCGACCTGATGCCGGCGGACATCCTGGGGTCGGAGGTGCTGGAGGAGGACGAGAAGGGCCAGCGCTTCTTCCGCTTCATCCCCGGCCCGGTCTTCTGCCAGCTTCTGATGGCGGACGAGATCAACCGCGCCAGCCCGCGCACCCAGTCGGCGCTGCTCCAGGCGATGCAGGAGCGCCGGGTGTCGGTCGCCGGCCACTACCATCCGTTGCCCGAACCCTTCCATGTCCTCGCGACCCAGAACCCGCTGGAGCAGGAAGGCACCTATCCGCTGCCGGAGGCGCAGCTCGACCGCTTCCTGATGCAGATCGACGTGTCCTATCCCGACCGCGACGCCGAGCGGCAGATGCTGTTCGCGACCACCGGGTCGGCCAGCGAGGGCGCCGTCGGCGTGATGACGCCGGCCGAACTGATGCAGGCGCAGCAGATCGTGCGCCGCCTTCCGGTCGGCGAGAGCGTGGTCGAGGGGATCCTGACGCTGGTCCGCGGTGGCCGGCCGGAGACCGCCGACCTGCCCGAGGTGCAGAAGCACGTGGCCTGGGGCCCCGGCCCGCGGGCCAGCCAGGCGCTGATGCTCGCGGCCCGCGCCCGGGCGCTGCTCGACGGTCGCCTCGCGCCCTCGCTCGACGACGTGCTGGCGCTCGCCAGGCCCGTCCTCAAGCACCGCATGGCGGTGAACTTCGCCGCCCGGGCGGACGGCATCACCGTCGACGACATCGTCGATCGTCTCTGCGCGCCGCTGCGCTGACCGCCCCCGGTCCGGAGGCAGGCCCATGGCGCGTCCCGCGACGACCAGCGTTTCCCCCGCCACGGCGCTGCGTCTCCAGCACCGGGCCGAGGGCCTCTCCGACCGGCTGCCGCCGCTCCTCGTCGCGGCCGACCGCGTCGCCGCCACGGTCGCCCAGGGCGTCCACGGCCGCCGGCGCGTCGGCACGGGCGAGACCTTCTGGCAGTTCCGCCGCTACGGCGCGGGCGATCCCGCCCACCGGATCGACTGGCGCCAGTCGGCCAAGTCGCGCGCCGTCTTCGTGCGGGAGACGGAGTGGGAGGCGGCGCAGAGCGTCTGGCTCTGGCGCGACCGCTCGCCCTCGATGGTCTGGCGATCGTCCGACGCGCTGCCGACCAAGCGCGACCGGGCCGACCTGCTGAT
>JBIJED010000383.1:0-3964 GCA_044343785.1 Azospirillales bacterium
CCGGAGACGACGTAGAGCGCGCCCACCAGCGCGATGAAGGGGACGTATTCGAGGAGGACGGCGTGCAGCACCTCGGTCAGCGCGAGGTCGAGGCCGTGGACGGCCGCCAGCGGCAGCGCCGCCGCCGCCGCGCAGAGCGCCGAGACCTTGCCGAAATGATGGTGCCAGAAGGCGGGCGCGGCGAGCGGGAGGATCGCGATGGAGAGCAGGAGCGCCGCGAACGGCACCGCCCAGGCGAGCCCCATCGTCGTCCCGTCGAGGTGCGGCGCCCCCGCGCCCGCGGCGACCGCCGGGCCGGTCGTGACCAGAAGGAGGGCGGCGGCGGCGCCGAACGGGCGCGCCCTGCGGACGTGGGACATGGTGGCTCCTTCACGGTTGCGGTCCCTTGCGGCGGACAGGTCCGCCGGTCCCCGGCACCGTTCGATGGAGCCGCATTTGGGCCCATCGGGATCCGCATCAAGGGCGGGTCACCACACGAAGCGCGGGAGGACGACGTCCGGCCGGCAGGCGGCGCGTGCAAGGAGCGCCGCGAGCCGCGCGGGCTCGGGCGGGCGGCCGTCGTGGGTGCCCAGATCGTCGCGATGGATGCCGACGGTGACGAGCGCCGCGGCGAAGCCCGCCGCCCTGGCGCCCGCCACGTCCGTCCGCAGCGTGTCGCCCACCGCCATCACCCGCGCGTCGGGCATCGCGAGGATCGCGCGGCAGATCGCATAGACGCCCGGGTGCGGCTTGCCGTGCCAGATCACCCGGCCGCCGCGGGCGGCGTAGCGTTCGGCGATCAGCCCGGCGCAGATCGCCATGCGGTCGCCCACCATCACCTCGAGGTCCGGGTTCGCGCAGACCATCGGCAGGTCGCGGGCGAGGCCGGCGTCGAGCACGGGGTCGTAGAGGTCGGCGGTCTCCTCGATCGCGTCGGCCCCTGTGTTCACGATGAAGTCGGCGTCCTGCGGCGACGCCACCCGCGCGATGCCCGGCAGGCCCTCGAGGATGCCCGCGTCGCGCGGCGGACCGAGCAGATAGGCCCGCCGGCCCAGCGCCCGGTGCGCGTCGTCCGGCCGGTCCCGCATCGCCGCATGCGCCGTCTCGCCCGAGGTGACCAGCGCGTCGTAGAGGTCGGGCACGACGCCGAGGGTCGCCATGCGCGCCGCCACCGACGCCCGGCGGCCGGGCGAATTCGACAGCAGCACGATCCGCTTGCCCGCCGCCCGCAGGCGCGCCAGCGCGTCGACGGCACCCGGATAGGCCGCGACCCCGTCGTGCAGCACGCCCCACAGGTCGAGCACGAAGCCGTCGTGCGCGTCGGCCAGCGCCGCCACGCCCGGCAGGATCGGCGGGAGGGCCATCAGCCGCCGGCGGCCCTGGAGATGTAGGGCTCGCCGAAGAGCGTGCCCTGCCCGAAGTCCATCGCGAGGTCGAGGAGTTCCACCAGCTGCTCCTCGGAGGCGACGTTCTCGCACATCACGTCGATCGGGTGGCTCTCGATCAGGTGCTTGAAGGCCATGACGTTGGCGTGGCCGCCGGGCCGCCGCGCGATGCCGATCAGCATGGAGGCGTCCAGCTTGACGAACCGCACCTGCTGGCGGGCGAGTTGGGCCGGGTCGATGCTGAGGCTCTCCACCCGGTCCATCGAGAACTTGCAGCCCATGCGCACGAGGCCGCGCGCGGGGTCGGCCATCAGCACGCCGGCGTTCACGTCGGCCTGCGGCACCTCGAACACGAGCTTTGGCGCGAGGCCCGGATGTTCCGCCAGATAGTCCGCGAACTCGCCCATGAAGCGCTGGTCGGCGAGGCTGGCCGAGGAGAGGTTCACGAAGAAGCCGACCATGTGCTGGCGGCGCTCGGTCTCGCGCACGAGGCGGATGGAGCGGAAGAGGAGCAGGTCGTCGATGGCGGCGACCAGCTTCGCCTTCTCCGCCACCGGCAGATAGTCCTCCGCGCGGAGATAGCTTCCGTCGGGCGCGCGGATGCGGGCGAAGACGTCGAAATAGCGGACCTTGCGCTGCGGCAGGCTCACGATCGGCTGCAGGAACACGTCGACCCGGTCGCCGTTCAGCGCGTCCTTCACGAGCTGGAGGACCGCCTTCTCGTCGCCGACGACCCGCTGGGCGACGGTCGGCTCGCTCGGCTCGGCCGGCACGGGCTCCGGATCGCCCGCGCCGGTGGCGATGTGATCGACCAGCGTGCGCAGGATGCGGACCTCCGCCAGCACGTTGGCGAGGTCGGGCTGGTTCTCGCCGACCCGGCCGCCCAGCGTGACCAGCTGGTTCTGGAGCAGCTTCAGCACCTGCCCGTCGACCATCAGCCGGTCGCGGAACGCCACGTCCCGCATCCGGCGGTCGACGATCTCGTGGATCAGGGCGCCGGCCAGAAGAACGACGAGCCCCGCCAGCCCCGCCGTCAGCCCCGTCGTTCCCGGCACGAGGCGCGGCAGCGCCGCGCCCACGATGAGGGCCAGCGCGAGGGTGGTCAGGGCGGCGGCGGCGTGGGCCAGGATGGGCATGCGCGTCCAGGATGCGTCGGTCCGCGCGAAGGTATCGGGGACGGCGACGGTTTTCCACGCTTTCGGGGCGCGGGGCCCGCGATCTTGATCGTTCCGCGGGTATGCCCATCTAACGACCATGGCGGTGCCGCGGTCTTGCGGGCCGTTCTTCCAGGGTGCCGCCGAGGGCCCCGCATCCCGCTCGCAAGAGGAGGCTGCGCATGACGACGAGACTGTCCTTGTTCAACAGCCCGCTGCTGCTCGGTTTCGACCAGTTCGAGCGGACGCTCGACCGCATCGCAAAGGCGTCGGCCGACGGTTATCCCCCCTACAACATCGAGCAGATCGGCGACGACGGCCTGCGCATCACGCTCGCGGTCGCCGGCTTCGGGTCGGAGGAGTTGCAGGTCCAGATCGAGGACAACCAGCTCGTCGTGCGCGGGCGCCAGCAGGACGACAAGTCCCGCATCTTCCTGCACCGCGGCATCGCCGCCCGCCAGTTCCAGCGCAGCTTCGTGCTCGCCGACGGGATCGAGGTGACGGGGGCGTCGCTCGACAACGGCCTCCTCAACATCGACCTCCGGCGCCCGCAGCCCGAGACCAGGGTGCGGCAGGTGCAGATCCGCACCGGACGCGGTCCCGACGGTGGCGTCCGCGCGCCCAGGACGATCGACGTGGGGGCGGACGACTGATCCGACCGTCCCCGCCGACGGTCACCCGAGCGAAAGACGACGATCGATGAACCCGACCACCTTCGCGCTCCGCCAGCTCACGCCGCAGGCCTTCGCGGCACTGGGGATCGAGGCGCTCGCCTATGTCCGCAAGGTCGAACACGACGGCCAGCCGGGCTTCTCCATCCACGCCGCCGACGGGACGGTCCTGACGGTCGTCGCCGACAAGGCGATCGCCTTCGCCACCGTGCGCCAGCACGACCTGGAGCCGATGTCGGTGCACTGAACGGGGGCGTCCGCGGACGGCGTCCGCCTCACTCCGGCCAGAGGCGGATGCCGTGACGGGCGATCTCGGCCGGGAACGGGTCCCCTCCGGCCAGCCGCCGATCGAACGTGACGCGGTCGAGGACGACGACGTCGGCCGGCGGTTCCACCGGCAGGGTATCGAGGGTCGGCGACGATCCTTCGACGTCGGTGAGGAGAAGCAGGTCGACGTCCGAGCGCCCGTCGAAATCGCCGCGGGCCCAGGACCCGAACAGGATCACCGCCCCGACCCCCGGTGGCGGAGGGGCGGCGCGCAGGGCCTCCCGGTAGGCGGCGATGACCGCGGCGCGGCGCCCGGCCCGTGCGGCCCGCAGTGCGGGGGAGAAACGGTCACCCGACATCCACGTGGCCCTTCACCCAGGACAGCAGCCGTTCGGCGGCGCCGATCGCCGCCGTCGCATCATCCTCGCCGAACAGGTCCACCGGCGGCACGTCGGACTCCCCGATGGGATATCGGGTGAGCGAATGAAGGGGGTTGAGCCGACGGGCG
>JBIJED010000384.1:0-3962 GCA_044343785.1 Azospirillales bacterium
GGCGCCCCGCGCTGCCGGTCGACGGCGTGATCGGGATGATCGGCGACGGATCGGCGATGCTGCTGCGCCGGGGTTTCGAGGCGAGGGGCGGACCGGCGCCGGTTTTCGACGCGGCGCTGGCCCGGTTCGTCGAGGTCTACGACGCGTGGCAGGCGGATCCGGCGCAGATCCACCCGGGCGTGCCCGAGATCCTGGGCGCCCTGCGCGCCGACGGCGTGCGCATCGGGCTTGTGCACCAACGAGCCCGGGACGGTCACGCGGTCGGTCCGCGCCGGCCACGGCCTGCCCGCGGCCCTGGGGGCCCTCGCCGCCCGCTGGGCGCGCATCGCATGCGGGCGGCGGTGCTCACGGCCTCTCCGCCGTCGACCGCGCCGCCTGCACCCCCTTGAGGTGCACGATGGCCCAGCCGAAGGGCGAATCGACCTCGACGCGGACCGGCATCATCTCGCCGCCCGGCGCGACCGGCGCGAGATAGACGAGGGTGGGGAACCCGGCGTTCCCCACCGCGTCGACCCGACGCCAGAACGCCGTACGCTCCGGGGTCCGGCCGCCGGCGACGTGGCGGAAGGTCAGGCGGCACACCGATGCGGGGCCGGCGAAGCTGCTGTACCTGTTGGGCGCGAGGTCCTTCGTGCCCTCGGGGGCGAGGCGCACGTCGAAGCGACGGCGACCGTCGTACACCGGGATCGTCCCGCCGCACGCCCCGCCCGGCGGCACGGCGCCGAGGGCCTGGATCAGACCCGTCGTCGCGTCCATGGCGCCGCGGATCAGCGTCGGCGGGACGGGAACGCGGTCGGTCTCCTCCGCCTTCGGCTCGATCGCGACCGAGACGACGTCGCCCTCCGCATCGTAGAGGATGTCGAGACCCCGCGGCTCGCCGCCGCCGACGCTCCGCACCCGGTGGACCGCCGGCACGAGCCGTCCGCCCTCGATGCGCCCTTCGCCCATCGACCGGCCCTCCCACCGGAAGAGGTAGGACCAGAAGCCATGGGTCTGCGAGACGGAGTCGAAGGAATAGCGGTCGGCGGACCGACGCAGCGTGAACTCGGCGTCGAGACCGTGGATGCCGCCGAGATAGACGTCGTAACGGACCGTCAGGGCCTCGGTGGTCGTTGCGGACGCGGCACTCGCCGCGATCGTCGCGGAGAAAAGCGCCACGAGGCCGAGGGCGGTCGGGATGCGTCGCGGATCGGTCATGGCCGTTCGCTCGGTTGCGGAGACATTCAATCTAGGCCGGGGGCGTCGTCTGTCACGATACCCCGCAACGGGTCCCCGATCGCGGGCGTTCCTCTCCCGCCCACCCCATGTCGGGATCGCCGATGACAGACCACGCCGAAACCGGACCCGCGCCGCTCCTGTGGACCGCCGTCGACCGTCTGGACGCCCTCTTCCGGGATCGCCGACCGGCCCTTTTCCTCGACTTCGACGGCACGCTGGCACCCATCGTCGACGACCCGGCCGCGGCGGCGGCGCCCCGGACGACCCTCGACCTCCTGGCGCGGCTGGCCTCGCGGATGCCGGTCGCCGTGGTGAGCGGGCGCGAGATCGCAGACCTGCGCCCGCGGGTGCCCGTCCCCGGCATCGCGCTCGCCGGGAGCCACGGGATCGAGATCGAGACGGCCGACGGGCGCCGCCACGATCGCGGCGCGGATTTCGTGGCCGATGCCGAGGCGGCGGCGGCGGCGCTGGATGCGGCGCTCGCCGGGCTGCCGGGGGTGCGGATCGAACGGAAGCGGTCGTCGGTCGCGGTCCACACCCGGACGGCGAGCGATGCGGCACGGACCGCCGTCGCGGCGCACGTGGCGACGGCCGCCGCCGCGAATCCACGGCTGCGGCTGCACCGGGGCAAGGAGGTGCTCGAACTCCTTCCCGCCGTGCCGTGGGACAAGGGGCGTGCGGTGCTCTGGCTCGTCGGGACGCTCGGGCCCGGCGGTGCCGTCCCGGTGGCGGTCGGCGACGACCGCACCGACGAGGACGCGTTCCGCGCGGTGGCGACGGGGGGGCTCGGCATCCTGGTCGCGGACGCCCCGCGTCCGACCGCGGCCCACCTCCGCCTGGTGGATCCCGCGGACGTCGCGCTCTTCCTGCGATGGCTGGACGAGCGGACGGCCTGAGCCGGAACGACGCTGCCCGACCGGCGTGCCGGGCCGCTGCCGGGCCGGCGCCGCCCCCTCGCGTCCCCGGACGAGGAGACTCAATCGAGCCTGCAACCACAAACCCACTCCCGAACGGGCGGCCGACCGCTTAGGATGCGGTTGTCGTCGATCCGTGGGCTGACCCGTAGATGCGCCTCTTCGTCCTGTCCGGCACCCGGGGTTCGCCCCGCCGTCCGATCCTTGCGGCGATGTTCGCCGCCGCGGTCCTTGCGACGGTGCCACAGTGGGCGGCCGCCCAGCCGGCGCCGACCATCGTCCCGCCCTGGTGGGACGCGACGTTCGACGCCAACGAGCGCGCGTGCGGCGGCGCCGGCCGGCCGGCGTGGTGCGCGCACTGGATCGAGGCGCTGAACGCCGATCTTCGCCCGTTCGGCGACCGCACCTTGCCCGAGTGGCGCGCCCTGCCCTACGACCGCAACCGCGAGATCTGCACGACCCTCCTTCCGCCTCCCTGGTGCGCCGAGTGGCGGGCCTACATCCGGGGGGTGCCGGAGTCGGAGGCCTACATGGCGGTCGCCGCCCGCCACGAGACGACCACGAGGGCCGCGAACGATGTCGCGGAGCGGGCGCGGATGGAGCGGGAGGCGCACGAGGCGCCGCTCATCGCCATCCTCACGAAGGTGACCGCCGGGCGGAGCCCCACGCGGGACGAGGTCGCCCTGCTGGAGACCCGGGCACTGGAGGAGGGCAACCACCAGGCCGCCGAGACGCTCGCCTGGCTCTACGTGCAGGGGCGCGGCGTCGGCCGCGACTATGGCCGCGCGTACGAGCTGTACGGCGACCTCGTGGTCAAGGGACGCGACGACCTGAAGAAGAACCTCGACGCGCTCTGGCCGCTCCTGACCGGCAGCCAGAAGCAGACGATGCAGCAGCGGTTCGGTCCCCCCTCCGAGCCCTGACCGGGCCGTCCGCCGGCCGCGCCGCCGCCGGTCCGACGACAGGGCCGTTGGAACTCCCGCCCCTCCGTCCCTGTTGGCGCCGTGCCAATCCTTCGGACGGAGCAGACCATGGCCGGCAAGCAGAAGAACATGCAGGATCTCCTGATCCAGGAGATGCGCGATGCCTACAACGCGGAGCAGCAGCTGGTCCGCGCCCTCCCGCGCCTCGCGAAGGCGGCGACGGCGCCCGAGCTGCGTCAGGCGTTCGAGACGCATCTGGAGCAGACCCGAGGACAGATCGATCGGCTTCAGCAGGCGTTCCAGGCGCTCGACACGAACGCCCGCGGCAAGACCTGCCACGCGATGGAGGGCCTCATCGACGAGGCCCGTGAGATCATGGAGGAGGGCCTCGCGCCGGAGGTCCTCGACGCCGCCCTCATCTCGGCCGCGCAGAAGGTCGAGCACTACGAGATCGCGAGCTACGGCACCCTCGTCGCCTATGCCGAGGCCTGCGGCGTGCAGGACGTCGTCGGCCTGCTCCGCCTGACGCTGGCGGAGGAGAAGGCGGCGGACGCGAAGCTGAACGAGCTGGCGATCCAGGGCATCAACCAGAAGGCCGTCCAGGCCTCCCGGGCCGCCTGACCCTCCCCCGCAACGGTCCGGTCCCGGGCCGGGCCCCCGCCGTCGCGGGGCCCGGCCCGGGCCGGCGTCGAGGATCCAACGCATGTCCATCCTGTGGACCATCATCATCGGTCTCGTCGCGGGCGTGATCGCCAAGTTCCTGATGCCGGGCCGAGACGCCGGCGGGTTCATCGTCACGATCCTCCTCGGGATCGCGGGCGCCTTCGTCGCCACCATGCTCGGCCAGTCGCTCGGCTGGTACCGCCAGGACGAGGGGGCGGGCCTGATCGGGGCCGTGGTGGGCGCG
>JBIJED010000386.1:0-3958 GCA_044343785.1 Azospirillales bacterium
TTCAGCACGTCCATCTCCGCACCGCGCAGCGTCGCCCCGCCCTCGGCGAGGAGTTCGCCCAGCGAGCCGAACCCGCCCGTGCGCGACAGCTCGTCCACCGTCTCCGCGTCGGCGGCGAAGATCCCGCCTTCCGCGATGTTGATCCGCTGCTTGCGGAAGAGGATCTCCCCCGCACGCACGCGGAACGGATCGGTCGTGCCGTCGAGGAGGCCGCGCAGGATCAGCATCACCAGCTGGTCGACGAAGAGGCCGGGCGTGCGCCCGGCCAGCGCCCGGCCTCCCTCGGCGAACAGCGCCGCATAGGCCGCCTCGACCGTGGCGTGGGCCAGCAGATGGTCGCGGAAGCGGAGCAGGACCTCGTAGTTCTCCCGCGCGTCCGCATCGGCCAGCGCGGCGAGGCGGGCGTCCGCCACCGCCTGCCGCGGATCGTCCAGCAGCGCGGCGTGGAGCGCGCGCTCGGCCGCACAGCTCTCCGGCACCGGCGCCACCTCGGGCCGGGCCAGATAGAGCTTGAGGAAGTCGTCGGTGACGAGGAGCCGCCCGTCGTCCCGGCGGTCGACCAGATGATGGCCGCTGCTGATCCAGAAGTCGGGCGTCATCCGAGCCGTCCCCCGGTGGCGATGCGCACGATGTCGGGCTCCTCCGCCGTCTCCACCGCCCAGATGGCCGCATGCGGCGCCTGGCCGTCGACCGTCCGCGGCGGCTCGATCACGCGGAAGCTCTCGCGGATGCCGCCGTCGTCGTCGGCCGTCCGCTCGACCGCGAGGATGGTGTTGACCGGGTGCCCGCACAGCGACATGGCGAAGCCGACCTCGTCGCGCGCGACCGGCCGGGCGGCGTCGAGGTCCGGCGCGCCGAAGCGGAAGACGAAGCGCTGGGCGAGCGCCTCCACCACCGCGTCGCGCATCTCCGCCGTCACCTCGGCGACGGTGACCAGCGTCGACCAGCCCAGGCTGTCCAGCCCCAGGAACCCGTTGCGGAACGCCTGCCGGCGCTTGCCGGTCAACGTCCGCGGATCGGCATCGAGGAAGGCGAAGGCGCCGGGAACGGCCCACTCGCCGGGGCTGGCCGCGACGTCGAAGGCGAAGTCGTCCGACGCGTCGAGGCGGATCGTCCGGGGGAGCTTCAGCGTCATGGGGCGTCCGTCCAGCCGGGGACCGCCAGCGCCTCGGCCAGCGACCAGCGCTCGGGCTTCGGTCCGGCGAAGACGAGGAGGTCGCCCGTGGGGTCGAGCGACCGCTTCGGCCCGGGTGCGGGCGCGAGGCGGCTCATCCACTCCTCCGACTGGCGGGCGAAGCCCTCCTCCGCCCAGTCCGACAGGCGCGCCATGAAGTGGCGGGCGAAGGCCTCGACGAGCTGCGGCACCTCCACCTCGCCGAACCCCTCCTCGTAGAGCGCGGTCCTGTCCTTGTCCCTGACGTCGCCGTCGAGCGACATGCGCACGGTCACGCCGACCACGGCCCAGTCCGGCACCGCACCCTCGCCCGCCGCCGCGTGGGCGAAGCGGACGCCGCCGACGGTGCCGCCGTCGACCAGGAGCGTGTCCGGCCAATGGAATCCGACCGGCTTCTGCGGCGGACCCAGCGCCGCGAGCGCGTCGGCGATCGCCGAAAGGGCGACGAGGGCGACACGGCGGGCGTCCGCCAGCGGGGTTTCGGGCTCGAGCACCACCGCGCAGTCGAGCCGGTCCGCCCGCCGCGTCCACACGAGGGTCCCCGCCCCCTCGCGCGGAGCGAGAGCGCAGGCCTCGGCGAAGGCGTCGCCGGTGCGGAGCCCGTGCAGCCGGTAGAGCGGCGGCAGGACGATGGGATCTGTCGAATGCTGCGCCGTCACGGGCCACCGTTCCCGAAAGTGTCGCAAATATCGGACGCCCCCCCTATGGTGACAAGCCCGACGACGACGCCGTCGGCGTCCGAAAGCCCCCGTTCAGAACAAGCCCCGATCAGAGCGATCCGATGTCCGAGACCGCCGCGAAGATCTTCGTCTGCGACTGCGAAGGAACCATGAAGATCGACGGCGCGGCCGTCGCCCGGTCGTGCCGGGGCGGGGCCACGCTCGCGACGAACCTCTGCCGGCGGGAGACGGACCGCTTCGTCGAGGCGCTGGGGACGGCGCCGGTGCTGGTCGGCTGCACCCAGGAGGCGCCGCTGTTCCAGGACCTCGCCGAGGAGGCGGGGTTCGCGGGGGCCCTGTCGTTCGTGAACCTTCGGGAGACCGGCGGCTGGTCGGACGAGGCGGCGGCGGCCACGCCGAAGCTCGCGGCGCTGATCGCCGAGGCGCAGGCGATCCTGCCCGAGACGCCGACGATCGCCATGGCGTCGGAAGGCGTGACCCTGATCTACGGCCGGGACGAGGTCGCGATCGAGGCGGCGCGCCAGCTGATGGACCGGCTGGACGTCACGGTGCTGCTGACCCGCCCGGGCGAGATCCTGCCGCCGCGCACGGTCGAGTTCCCGATCCTGCGCGGCACCATCCGCAAGGCCGCCGGCCATCTGGGCGCCTTCGAGGTGGAGGTGGACGACTACGCCTCGCCCGCCCCCTCCTCGCGCCGCGGCTTCGTCTGGGGCCCGGCGCGGAACGCGGCGAAGTCGCGTTGCGACCTGATCCTCGATCTCTCGGGCGGCACGCCGCTGTTCCCGGCCGACCACAAGCGCGACGGCTATGTCCGGGTCGATCCCGGCAGCCCGGCGGAGGTGCAGAAGGCGATCGGCCGGATCGCCGGGCTGGTGGGGGAGTTCGACCGCCCGCGCTACGTGACCTACACCGAGGGGCTGTGCGCCCATTCCCGCTCGAAGCGGACCGGCTGCACCCGCTGCCTCGACGTCTGCCCGACCGGAGCGATCCAGCCGGCGGGCGACCACGTCGCGATCGACCCCTATATCTGCGCCGGCTGCGGCTCCTGCGCGTCGGTGTGCCCGACGGGGGCCGCCTCCTACGCGCTGCCGCCGCACGACGCGCTGATGGCACGGCTCCGCACGCTGCTGACGGCCCATCGCGGGGCCGGCGGAACGCGGCCGGTGCTTCTCGTCCACGAGGCCGAGCACGGCGACCCGCTGATCGACATGCTCGCCCGCTGGGGCGACGGGCTGCCGGCCCGGGTGCTGCCGTTCAAGGTGCACGAGGTGACCCAGGTCGGCATCGAGCTGCTGGCCGGTGCCGTCGCCTATGGTGCCGCCGAGGTGCGCCTCCTGACGAAGGGGCGGCGGACGGACCTGACCGGCCTTTCCCGCACGATCGACCTCGCGGAGGCGATCCTCTCCGGCCTCGGCTACGGGAGCGGGCGGGTCCGGCTGCTGGAATGCGACGACCCCGACGACCTCGGCCGCGACCTTCGCGCGATCCCGCCCCGCGACGGGGCGGCTGCGCCCCGTTCCTTCCTGCCCGTGGGCGACAAGCGGACGCTGATGCGGACCGCGGTGGCGGAGGTGCGGGCGGCGGCCCCGGCGCCGGTCGACCTGCTGGCCCTCCCCCCGGGCGCGCCCTTCGGCGGGCTGACGGTCGACACGGCGGCCTGCACCCTCTGCCTCGCCTGCGTGGCGGCCTGCCCCACGGGGGCCCTGTCCGACGACCAGGAGCGCCCGCGCCTCTCCTTCACCGAGGACGCGTGCGTGCAGTGCGGCCTGTGCGCGAACACCTGCCCGGAGACGGCGATCACGCTCGACCCCCGCCTCGACTTCACGCCCGCGGCGAAGAGCCCGCGGGTCGTGAAGGAGGAGGAGCCGTTCCACTGCGTGCGCTGCGCCAAGCCCTTCGGGACGAAAAGCTCGATCGAGCGGATCAAGACGAAGCTGGCGGGCAGGCACTGGATGTTCGGGCCCGGCAGCCGGAACCTCGCCGTGATCGAGATGTGCGCGGACTGCCGGGCGATCGCCCAGTCCGAACAGGGCTTCGACCCCTACGCCGGCCCGCCCCGCCCGCCGACGAAGACGGCCGACGACTATCTGAACTGAGGGTCAGG
>JBIJED010000387.1:0-3952 GCA_044343785.1 Azospirillales bacterium
CGTGAACGATCCGCACTTCTGGCTGGTCACGTCCGGCGGCGGGATGGGGCCGGCCACGGGGTTGCGCGCCGTCTCTGCGGGCACGCTGATGCAGGGGCTGACGGCGTTGGGCGCGCTCCACGTCGCGGCCGCCGTCCTTCTCTGAGGGTCCGGGGATGAGGGAGACGACGATGCGGCGGCGCGACCTTCTGGCCGGGGCGACGGGGCTCGCCGCGGCGGGGCTGCTGGCGACGGGGCGAGCCGCGGCGCAGCCGATGCCGCGCTTTCCGGCCGGCTTCGTCTGGGGCTCGGCCACCTCCTCCTATCAGGTGGAGGGGGCCGTCGACGTCGACGGGCGCGCGCCCAGCATCTGGGACATTTTCGCCCGCCAGCCGGGCCGCATCGCCGACGGGACGAACGGCGACGTGGCGGTCGACCACTATCGCCGCTGGCCCGAGGACGTCGCGCTGATGGCGCGGGCGGGGTTCGACGCCTACCGCTTCTCCATCGCGTGGCCACGGGTGATCCCGCAGGGCACCGGGGCCGTCAACCCCAAGGGTCTCGACTTCTACGACCGTCTCGTCGACGGGCTGCTCGCCGCCCGCATCGAACCCTGGGTCTGCCTCTATCACTGGGACCTGCCCCAGGCGCTGGAGAACCGCGGTGGCTGGCACGACCGGGACATCGCCGGCTGGTTCACCGACTACGCCCGCGTCGTGGTCGCCCGCCTCGGCGACCGGGTGCGGCACTGGCCGCTGATCAACGAGCCGAACGTCCACGCCATCTTCGGCCACGGCTTCGGCAACCATGCGCCGGGGCGGACGGGCTGGGCCAGCTGTTGTGCCGCCCAGCACCACCAGAACCTCGCGACCGGCATGGCGCTCGACGCCATCCGCGCCGACCGGCCGGGCCTGACGCTCGGTACGATCGTCTCGATGCAGCCGGTCCACGTCGCCGGCCCGAGCCCGACCGACGCCGACCGTGCGGCGCGGGACCGGTTCGACGCCGCCTGGAACCGCTGCAACCTCGACCCGATGGTGCACGGCCGCTATCCGGCGGTGTTCGAGCGCGACTTCGCGCCCTTCGTTCGCGAGGGCGACATGGCGGCGATTCGCCGTCCGCTCGACTTCGTGGGCGTCAACTACTACGGCGGCGCCTTCGTGCTGGACGATCCGAACGGCTTCATCGGCGGCGCCGGCTTCGGCCCGCTGCCGGCCGGCACGCAGGTCACGGCGCTCGGCTGGCCGATCGTGCCGCACGGGATGGTCGAGGTTCTGGTCGACCTCAAGGACAACTACGGTGCGCCGCCCGTCTACATCATGGAGAACGGCGCCTGCTACGACGATCCCGCGCCGTCGGGCGGCCTCGTCGCGGACCCGGAGCGGACGGCCTATTTCCGCGCCCACCTTCTGGCCGCGCGCGAGGCGATCGCCCGGGGCTGCGACCTGCGCGGCTATTTCGCATGGTCGCTGCTCGACAATTTCGAGTGGGCGGAGGGGCTGCGGCGCCGGTTCGGCATCGTCCACGTCGATTTCGAGACGCAGGTGCGGACGCCGAAATCGTCCTTCCACGTCCTCGCCGAGGCGATCCGGGCGAGCCGGTAGGGGGCGGGTGAGGGCCGTTCCTAGATCACCTTCCCCGGGTTCATGATCCCCTGCGGGTCCATCGCCGCCTTCACCCGGCGCATCAGTTCCAGCGACAGCGGGTCCTTCAGCCGGGCGAGTTCCGCCCGCTTCAGCGTGCCGATCCCGTGCTCGGCGCTGATCGACCCGCCGAAGTCCAGCACCCGGTCGTGGACGAGGGCGGTGAGTGCGTCCTTGCGGGTGAGGAAGGGCGCCGGGTCGGCGCCCGATGGCGGGTTCAGGTTGTAGTGCAGGTTCCCGTCGGCCAGATGGCCGAAGTTCGCGATCCGGATGCCGGGCACCATCGCCGCGAGGTCGGCGTCCGTGCGGCGCACGAAGGCCGGGATGCGGCTCGTGGGGACCGAGATGTCGTGGTTGATGCCGGACCCGGCGATCCGACGCCCCTCGGTGATCCGCTCCCGCACCTGCCAGAAGGCCGCGCGCCGCGCCTCGCTCGTCGCCATGGCGCCATCGGTCACCTCGCCCCGGTCGAGGGCGTCGGCCAGCACGCGCTCCAGCGCGTCGGCGAGGTCGGTCCGCGCGGCGGGGCCGGCGAGTTCGGCCAGCACGTACCAGGGGGCGGGCGCGTCGAGCGGGTCGGCCGTCCCGGGCACGTGGTCGAGGGCGAAGTCCATCGCCGTGCGGGCGATCAGCTCGAACGCCGTCACCGCCTCGCCCGCCGCGGCCCGCAGGGCCGCCAGCAGCGCCACCGCCGCCTCGGGATCGCGCACGGCGCAGAACGCCGTCTCCACCCGCGGCTGGCGGGGCAGGAGGCGGAGTGCCGCCGCGGTGACGATCCCCAGCGTCCCTTCCGCGCCCACGAACATCTGGCGCAGGTCGTAGCCCGTGTTGTCCTTGCGCAGGCGCCTCAGGCCGTTCCAGACCCGCCCGTCCGGCAGCACCACCTCGAGGCCCAGCACCTGTTCGCGCATGTTGCCGTAGCGCACCGTCATGGTGCCGCCGGCGTTGGTGGCGATCAGCCCGCCGATCTGCGCCGACCCCTCCGAACCCAGCGAAAGCGGGAAGAGGCGGTCGGCCGCGGCGGCCGCGTCCTGCACGGTCTTCAGCACGCAGCCCGCCTCCACCACCACGCTGTCGTCGAGCGTGTCGAGGTCGCGGATGCGGTTCAGGCGCGAGAGGTTGAGGAGCAGCTGCGTGCCCGAGGCGTCGGGCATGCCCCCGCCCACGAGGCCCGTGTTCCCGCCCTGCGGCACGACCGCGACGCCGTGGACGGCGCAGATCCGCACCACGGCCGCGACCTCCTCGGTCGTCCCCGGCCGGACGACGAGGCCGGGTCGCCCGCCGATGCGGCCGTTGCGCCATTCGGTGAGATAGGGGACCCGGTCGGCGGGGTCGGAGACGATCCCGGCGGGGCCGAGAGCGGCGGCGATCTCCTCGAAGGCGCTCATGACGGTGCTCTCGGGGCGGCGGCGCGGCGTAGCCGGTCGTTGATGGCGATGCCCAGCCCCTCGTCGGGGATGGCGACGACGGCGATGGCGCGGATGCCCGGCCGGTCGGCGGCGCGGAGCATGGCGAAGAGGTTGGCCGCCGCCTCGGTCAGGTCGCCGGTCGGGCTGAGGTTCATCCGCTCCGCCCCGCCGCGGATGCCGAACTCCGGCCCGAACAGGAGGAGGACCTCGTCCTCGGCGGCACCCGTCGCGCCGAGGCGGACCGGGGCCGCGGGGGCGTAGTGGCTCTCCAGCCGGCCGGGTGCGCGCGGGGCGGCGTCGCTGGCGTCGGCGGGACGGTGGACCGGTCCGATCGCGGCCTCGATCGCCTCGCGCGTCACCGATCCGGGACGCAGCAGGACGGGTTCGGCGCCGGACAGGTCGAGCACGGTCGATTCGACGCCGATCGGGCTGCGCCCGCCGGTGATGATCGCCGCCACCCGCTCGCCGAGATCGTCGGCGACGTGGACCGGCGTCGTCGGGCTGACGTGGCCGGAGCGGTTGGCGGACGGCGCCACGACCGGGAGCGCCGCCGCCCGCAGCAGCGCACGCGCGACCGGATGCGACGGCGCGCGCACCGCGACCGTGTCGAGCCCCGCCGTCGCGAGCCGGGAGACCGGTGCTCCGCCGCGCGGCAGCACGAGGGTGAGGGGGCCCGGCCAGAAGGTCTCGGCCAGCCGCTCCGCCCGCTCGTCGAAGCGCGCGATGGCGGACGCGGCTTCGATCCCGTCCACGTGGACGATCAGCGGGTTGAAGGACGGCCGCCCCTTGGCGGCGTAGAGGCGGGCGACGGCCCGGTCGTCGTCCGCCCGCGCGCCGAGGCCGTAGACGGTCTCGGTCGGGAAGGCGACGAGGTCGCCCGCGACGAGCGCCGCGGCCGCGCGCGCGATGCCGTCGGGCGTG
>JBIJED010000074.1:0-9151 GCA_044343785.1 Azospirillales bacterium
AGAGTGCATCCATGTTCTTCGAAAAGCTGCTGATCGCGCCCCGCCCGAATCGCAAGTGGGAGGTGCTCCACCAGTCACGGGCACTGACCCTGACGGGCGCCCCGCTCTTCCATGTCACGGACAAGATCTTCACCATCGGCAGCTGCTTCGCCGAGGAGATCCGCAAGGCGCTGACCCGGCGCGCGGTGACCTGCTTTCCGGCCTACGGCAAGATCGCGATCGACCTGTCCCGGATGCGGATCGACACGCTGCCCCACCGCGAGCACATGAACTACTACAACACCTTCTCCATCCGGCAGGAACTGGAGCGGGCGGCGGGGCTTTGGGTGCAGGACCGGTCGGACGTCTGGACCCTGCCCAACCGCCGGATCCAGGACGGCCAGCTGGTCGTCGGCGAGGGAACGGTCCACCAGGATCCCTATCGTCGTCTGGTCTTCGGCGCCACGCCGGACGACCTCTGGGAGGCTCTCGACCAGATCAACGCCGTCATGCGGGAGGGGCTGGTCGAGGCCGACGTCGTGCTGATGACGCTCGGCATGACCGAGGTCTTCCGGAAGCGGAACAACGGGCTGGTCTGCAATCAGGTCCCGGTGTACGGCGGCGGCGCCGGGCTGCGGGAGACCTACGCCCACAGCAGTACCTTCGCGGAGAACCTCCACAACGTCCGCCGGACGCTGCAACTGATCCGCGAGCTGAACCCGCGGGCCAAGGTCGTCGTCACCGTGTCGCCGGTGCCCCTGCACCGCAGCTTCGCCGACGCGGACATCTTCGTGACCAACATGCAGAGCAAGAGCACGTTGCGCGCGGTCGCGGGCGAGATCGTGCGCGAGTTCGACTGGGTCACCTACTTCCCCGCCTACGAGATCGTGAACGGGTTCGGCAGCGCCGCCTTCAAGCCGGAGGACCTGCTGCACGTGAAGGAGGAGGTCGCGCACCTGATCGTGGAGACCTTCATGTCCCTCCACGCCATCGCCGGGCCCCCTGCCGCCCCCGCCACCGCCCGAGGCTGATCCGCATGGCCAATCCGTCGCTCGTGCAGCTGGCGCGCATCTACGAGCAGAGCCTGCCCTTCGTCACCGTGCGCTTCGGCGCCCATGCCATCCGGCTCGCGGTCCCGAACCAGAAGTGCCTGTCCTTCGCGGCCACGCTGCACAACCGTGAACCGGTGACCAATCGCTGGATCGCCAATTTCCGGCCCGACGAGGTCTTCTTCGACGTCGGCGCCAACAATGGCATCTACAGCCTGATCGCCACCGTCTGCCAGGGCTGCCGCAGCATCGCCTTCGAGCCCCATTTCGCCAGCTTCTACGTGCTCTACCAGAACATCTTCGCCAACAAGGTCCAGGATCGGGTGACCGCCTATCAGCTGGCCCTCGCCGACGAGGAGGGGTTCGGCCAGATCTTCCTGAGCGCGACCACCGCGGGGAAGTCCCTGAACCAGTTCGGAGCCGCCCACCCCAGCGACCAGCCGTTGTGGCACGCCACCATCCCCCAGGGATGCGTCTCGACCACGCTGGACGCCTTCGTCGCCCGGACGGGGACCGTGCCGAACCACGTCAAGATCGACGTCGACGGGCTGGAGGGGGCCATCATCTCCGCCTCCGCCGCCCTGCTGCGCGCGCCCGAGCTGCAGACCATCCTGGTGGAGACGACCACCAAGGCCGACATCGACGCCTATGTCGCGACGACCGTCGAGGCGGCCGGGTTCGTGCGGATGGTCGAGGAGGGCGGCAACACCATCTGGGCCCGCCCCGACGTGGCCCCGCGTCTGCGCCTGTGACCGGCGCCCCCGGCATGACCGTGGGCCGATCGGCATGGAACGTCGTCCTGGTCGGCATCGCCCTCGCCGTCGTCCAGGCCCGGCGTCCGGCGCCCGGGCGGCGGGACGCCCCGAGCCTGGCGACGCTCTGGCGCACGTGGACCGCGGCCGGCGACACCCGCACCCTGGCCGGGATCCGACCGCTCCAGGGGCGGGTGTTCCAGGCGGTGCTGCCGCACGACGTCCTCGGCGACGAGCACGGCCGCAGCGCGGTCGCCCTGGCCGAGGACGGGCGGCCCCTCCCGCGGGGACCGGTCCCGCCGCAGCCGGCCCAGATCGCCCGGGATGGCGGCGGGCTGCACGTGGTCGTCGGCCGCAACGTCCTCTTCTCGACCCCGGACGGCAGCCCCGCCCACCGGAACGGGCGCCGTTACACCAGCACGGTCACGCTGAACGGCCGACCGATGCCGCCGCCGGACGCCGGCCACCCCGCCCGTGCGCACTGGGAGCGGCTGGAGGCCCTGTTCGCGGGGGCGCTGACGGCGGCGGCGGTCGAGACGGGACCGGATGCGGTCGTGGCGCGGGACGTCCGGCTGTGCGGACACGGCATCGGCCTGCGCGCCCGCGCCGTCGCGATCGCCGTGCCCGCCGCCGATGCCCTGCATCTGACGGTGGAGGCGGTGCTGGACGACGCCGGCGGGCCGGACGTGACGGTCCGCCTGCGTCTCGCGACCGGCCCCGCAGGGCCCTCGGTGCGGGGGGTGGAGGTCGCCGCCGGCGGCGGGAGCCTCGCCTGGGACGCCGGCGATCCCGTGCTCCGGATCGAGGGCGCCGCCGGACTGGGGACCGCCCTGCTCGGCCTGGCTGGCGGGTCCGACGCGCTGGTCGGCTGGGTGCGGTGGATCCGGGCGATGCGCCTCGATCTGGGCGAGGGGGTGGCGGTGCCCGAGGGGGCCGAGGCGGCCGATCCGGCCGCCGTCCTGTTCGACGAGATCGCCGCCTGGGGGGGATGGGGGATGGCCCGATGACCGGTTGGGACGCCGTCTTCGGCAAGGCGCTCGACCCCGCCCTGTCCGCCCGGCTGGACCGGATCTGGCCCGCCCCGCCCGTGGAGGCGGCCGCCGACGGGATCCTGTTCGCCGACGGGACCCGGGCACGGGTCGAGGGGGCCGTGCCCCGGTTCGTTCCCGACGACGGCTACGTCGACAGCTTCAGCTATCAGTGGCACCGGTTCCAGACCACCCAGGTCGACAGCGCCCAGCAGGAGCGGCTGACCGAGACCGACCTGCTGCACAAGACCGGCCTGACGCCCGAGACGGTGCGCGGCAGGCTGGTGCTGGACGCCGGTGTCGGGGTCGGGCGCCATGCGGAGGTCCTCGCCGGCTGGGGGGCCCACGTCGTCGGCCTGGACCTGAGCCGGAGCGTCGACGTCGCGGTCGCCAATCTGGCCCGGTTCCCCAACGCCGTCGTGCTGCAGGGCGACCTCATGGCACCGCCCTTCGCCCCCGGAAGCTTCGACGTGGTGATGTCCATCGGGGTCCTGCACCACACGCCGGACACCCGCCGGGCGCTGGAATCGGTGGCCCGGCTGGTCGCGCCCGGCGGCCGGCTGGCGGTCTGGGTCTATGCCGAGGGGTTCGCCCGCCGCAAGGAATGGATCCCGGCCGCCTCGCGGCTGCCGCGCGCCGCCTTCCTCGACTGGTGCGCCTGGGCGGTCGACGCCGCCCGCGCCGCGCCGGATCACCCGGTGCTGGCGACGATGCGCCAGCAGCTGCCCTTCGCCATCCATCACCCGACGGCCGAGCGCAGCGTCCTCGCCCTGTTCGACGGCTACACGCCGACCTATCACGGCGTCCACACGACGGCCGAGGTCGCCGGCTGGGTGACCGCGCTCGGGTTCGAGGACGTGCGGCCGCACCAGGTTCCCACCTCGATTTCGGCCCGGCGCCCCGCCGGCCCCTCCTCCTGAGCCGAGACCCGGACGATGTGTGGAATCGCAGGACTGCTGCGGTGGAAGGGTCCGCCGGATCCGGACCGGGACAGGGCGACCGTCGCGACGATGACGGCCGCGCTCGCCCACCGTGGCCCGGACGGGGACGGGGTGTGGTCGTCGGCCGACGGCCGGTGCCACTTCGGCCATCGCCGGCTCAGCATCCTCGATCTGTCCGACGCCGCCGCGCAGCCCATGCTGGACGCGGCCGGACGGATCGCCGTGACCTTCAACGGCGAGATCTACAACTTCCGGGACCTGCGGACGGAGCTTGAGGCCGAGGGCGTCCGGTTCCGCTCCTCCGGCGACACCGAGGTGCTGGTCGAAGGCTTCGCCCGGCACGGTGCGGCCTTCTTCCGCAAGGTCGACGGCATGTTCGCCGCCGCCTTCTTCGACACCGTCACCGGCACGCTGACCCTGGTGCGCGACCGGGTGGGGGAGAAGCCGCTCTATTGGGCGCCATTGCCCGACGGCATCGCGTTCGCCTCCGAACTGGCGCCCCTGCTGGACGTTCCGGGCGTCGACGTGGCGCTGTCGCCCGGCGGCATCGCCCATTATCTCGTCCTCCGCTACGTCCCGGCGCCCCACACGATCGTGGAGGGGGTGCGCAAGCTGGGTCCCGGCCGGACCCTGGAGATCGCCCCGACCGGCGCCATGTCCGAGGCCCGGTACTTCAGCTGGCGCATCTCGCCCGACGCGACGGTCGCGCCCGACAGGTTCGAGCAGTATTGCGATCAGCTCGAGGCGGAGCTGGTGCAGTCGCTGCGGCAGCGCCTGAACGCCGACGTTCCGGTCGGCGTCTTCCTGTCCAGCGGCATCGATTCCGCGCTCGCCTGCGCCCTGTTGCGCCGGCGTCTGCGGGTCCCGGTCCGCTCCTATTGCATCGGCTTCGAAGGGGACCCGGAGAGCGAGCACCCCCGGGCCCGCGAGATCGCCGAATATCTCGACACCGAGCACCGCGACCACGTCTTCGGCGCCGCCGACTATGCGGGCACCGCCAGCGGCATCGCCCTGGAGATGGACGAGCCGAACGGCGACCGCTCCTGCGTGCCGGTCCACCTGCTCTCGCGGTTCGCCCGGCAGGACGTGACGGTGGCGATCTCCGGCGACGGCGGGGACGAGCTGTACGGCGGGTACGGCCGCTATCCGCCCTTCGTCGCCGCGATGGCCGACCCCGCCGCCGACCCCGCCGCCGACCCCGTCGCGGCCGTGCGGCTCTATCACACGCGTTTCCTGCCCGTCTTCGATCCCTCCCTCGTGGAACGGATCCTTCCCGAGGGCTGGAAGGCGGTCGAGGACACCTTCGCCGGCTGGGCCGCCGCGTTCCACGAGCCGCGCCGCCCGGTGCTGCACGGGCTGCGTCTCCTGGACATGCACGGCTATCTGCCGGGCGCGGTCCTCGCCAAGGTCGACCGCATGAGCATGCGCCACGGGCTGGAGGTCCGGTCGCCGTTCTTCGCGCCCCCGGTCCTGGCCCGGGCGGCCGCGGCGCCGCTGGAGTTCTGCATCTCGGGCGACACGACGAAGGTGGCCCTTCGCGCCATCCTGGCCCGTCACCTGCCCATGCGCCTGATCCGACCCGACAAGAAGGGGTTCGGGATGCCGCCCTCCGTTCTCCAGGGCAATCAGGCCGCGGTCCGGCAGGATCTGCGGGCGGCGATGGACGGGCTGATCCGGACCCGCTTCTTCCAGGAGCGGCCGGCCGTGCTGCAGGCCATGCTCCAGCCGGTGAGCCGGAACATGAACGCGCTCTGGGCCCTGATCGTGCTGGGCCGCTGGTGCGCCCGCTTTCCCGGCCGGTTCTGAGCGCACGCGTCCCTGCGTCGATGCGGGCCTTCGGCCCGTCACGCCGCCCCGATCCGCCGCGAGAACCGCTCCATCAGGTCGTGCCCGTCCCAGACCGGGGCGAAGGCCAGCGCGCGGCCCGGCGGCACGATGCGGTCGATCGAGCGCACCCCCAGCCCCTCGACGGCGGCCGCGACCGCCGCGGGTGCCATCCCGAAGACGACCAGCGTCTGGTCCTTCGGCCCGAACCCGGCGAGCGCCGCCGGAACGTCGGCCGCCCGCCGCTCGAACAGGACGCCGAGGCCCGGATGCGCCGCGCGCAGGTCCGCATCCAGCGGACCCGCCACCGCGACCCGCACCAGCCGGTCCCCCGCCACGCCCGCCGGCGCGCCGCCCTCCACCGCCCCGATCCGGCCCGCCGCGGCGGCGGCGTCCAGCGCCGCGAGCCGCGCCACGACGGCACCGGGTCCGAGCCGCCAGCCCATGGCGGCCACCCGCGCGTCGACCGCCGGCCAGAACCGCGCCCGCGCCGCATCCGTCGTCGCCGCGTCGCCCGTCCACAGCAGCAGGCGGGGGGAGGAGCAGGCCGACTGGTCGAACCAGACCACGTCGTTCGCGAAATCCCGCGCCAGACCGGCCAGCGTCGCCCCGTCCGCGTCCCGCACCGCGGCGGCGTCGAAGAGCGCCGCCGAGAACCGGTCGGGGAAGGCGAGGTCCTCGGCGAGCGGCGGCAGCGGCACCGCCCGCACCGCCGCCACCGCCGCGTCGCCGCCCCACGTCACGCGCAGGTCGCAGGCGGCCGAGAGCCGGGCGAGCGGGCCGGTCCCGTGGTCGGCCTGATCGAGGATCAGGGTCCGCGCCCGCACGGTCGCGAAGGCGGGATCGGCCAGAACGGCGGCGATGCGGGCGAGGAGCAGGTCCTGCCCGGGCCCCCGCCGGCGCGACAGCCGGACGAGGCCGGCGTTCCCGCACAAGGCCGCCAGGAGCCAGGAATGGGCGAACACCGTGTCGACGTTCGCCGGCGCCAGATGGAGGACCGTGCCCCGGGCGCGCCGGTCGCCGTGCCGGGCGGCGAGGTCGGCCACCGCCGCCGGCCGCATGGCGTGGGCGAAGGCCATCAGCGCCGGGTGCGCCCGCATGGCGGGGTCGGCGAGGATCCCGCGGGTGAGCGCCGCGAGGAAGCCGGTCACGGCCGGATCGAAGGGGGGGAGCGGGCCGGCGGCGGCGACGGCGGCCAGGTTGTCGGTCCACGACGCCCCGGGCCGCGGACCCAGCAGCACCCGCACGCCGTTCACGGCTTCGGGGGCCGGCCTCTCGATCGCGACCTCAGGGCCGGGCATCGCTGCACCCCCGGATCTCCACCTTGGGCAGGCGCCCGTCGACCCGGATGGTCGGGCCGCGCCAGCCGCAGGGGCAGCCGTCGTCGACGGTCACGGCGCCGAAGTCCTCGGTCAGGAGGGCGTGGCCCGGATAGCTCTCGGGCAGCGTGCTGAAGAGCTGCAGCACCCCCGTCTCCCCCGTCGGCAGCGGGGCCAGCGTGACCGGGTCGCGGGCGAGCGCGTCGGAGAAGGCGGAGGCGTGCAGCCGGCCGGCGGCGCATTCCAGGAAGATCGAGCCCGCCTGCTCGGCGAGGCCGTAGTAGTTGCGCACCGCGCCGATCCCCCAGCGTGTGGCGAGTTCCGCCCGGAAGGTCGCGGCGTCCACCGCCCGGTCGGCCAGACGCTTCCACCCGCCGCCGTGCAGCAGGACGGCGGGGGCGAGGTCGAAGCCCGCGCCGTCGCGCGCCGCCGCCTCCACCAGCGCCGTCCAGACGAGGAAGGTGAAGCCGAAGAGGAACAGCGTCTCGCCCGGGTGGCGCCGGCGCAGGGCCGCCAGCGCGTCCCAGTCGGGCCGGCCCTCGGCGTCCAGCAGGTGGAGGTGGTCGCGCCCGTGCATCCCGAAGCCCGCGACCGCCGCGGCGCGCGCCGTGACGGGGCCCGAGCGGTCGCCCGAACGATCGAGGGTGCCGCGCCCGTCCACGATCGCCATCGGCAGGCGCCTCGGGCCCAGCATCGCGCGCACGATGGCGGCGAGCGCCCGGCCCTGCGCCCCGGCGGTCGTGCGGTCGAGGACCACGCGGGACGGCACGCCTTGCGTCCCGCTGGAGGCGAGCGTGGCGACGACCGCCGCGTCGGGCACGCTCGACAGGTGCGCCCGCTTGAAGAGCGGCACGGGCAGGAACGGCACGTCGGCGAGGGTCGCGAACGGCCCGTCGCCGGCCTGCCGGGCCGCGAGGATGCGGGCGTAGGGCGGGCAGGCGGCCCGGTGGTGCGCGACGAGATCCGCCATCCGCGCGAGCAGCGCCGCGCGCCTGTCGGCGGCGGTGCCGTCGAAGGCCAGGCCGTCGAAGGGCGGGGGGGGCGGGACCATGGACCGATCTAGGTCCACGCCGCGCGTCCCCGCAAGCGTTCCCGCACCACCTGTCGCTCCGCGCCGTTCGCCCCTATCATCCGGGGCCGTTCCCCAGCCGCCCCGGACCCGTGTCCTCGCCAGCCCTTCCGTCCCTTCTCGCCGGCCGCGTCGCCCTCGTCACCGGGGCGACGCGTGGGATCGGGCGCGCCACGGCGGAGATCCTGGCCGCCCACGGGGCGTGCGTGGCGGTCAACGGGCGGTCCGATCCGGCCGCGGTCGAGGCGTTCGCCGCCGATCTCGCCGCCCGGCACGGGACCGAAACGCTGGCCGTCCCCGCCGACGTGGCCGATCCGAAGGCCGTCGGCGCCATGGTGCGGGCGGTGGGCGCGCGGTTCGGGCGGCTCGACGTGCTGGTCGCCAACGCCGGCATCCTCGGCGACGGGCGCCTCGGCATGCTGGGGGCCGACACGGTCGACCGGGTGCTGGCGGTCAATGTCGCCGGGCCGCTGCACGCGATCCAGACCGCCGCCCGGCTGATGCGCCGCAACGCGCCCGGGCCCGGCGGGCGCGGGGCGATCGTGGCGCTGGGCTCGATCGTGGGGACCCGGGGCAACGTCGGCCAGGCGCTCTACGCCGCGTCCAAGGCCGCGATGGTGGGCCTCGTCCTCTCGGCGGCGAAGGAACTGGGCCCCGACGGCATCCGCGTGAACGCGGTGGCGCCCGGCTTCGTCGAGACCACCATGACCGCCCACCTCGACGCGGCCGTGCGCGACCGTCTCCTCGGCGGGGTCGCCCTCGGCCGGCCCGGCACGCCCGAGGACGTGGCCCGCGCGGTGCTGTTCCTCGTCTGCGACCTCTCCGGCTACGTCAGCGGGCAGGTGCTGGGCGTGGACGGCGCCATGGCGCTCTGACCGGTGCGCGACGCCCTCGACCTCCTCGACCCGGGGATCGCCCCGGACCGGCCGGCGCTGGTCGACGGGGCCGGCGCCCGGATCGACCACGGCGCGCTGCGCGCGGCCGTCGACCGGGCGATGCGCGACCTGCCCGCGGGGACCAAGGCGCTGGTGCTGGTCCGTCCGCGCCCCGTGGCGGCGTCGGTGGTGGCGATCCTCGCCGTGCTGGCCGCCGGGCACGCGCTCATGCTGCTCGATCCCGGCCTGCCGGAGGACCGGTTCGCCGGCTTCCTCGACCGGGTGCGCCCCGGCCTCGTGCTCGACGACGGCCCG
>JBIJED010000002.1:0-31238 GCA_044343785.1 Azospirillales bacterium
CGGCTCCCTGGCGGCCCGCGGCCCCGGTCGCCGGCCTCGTGGCCTGGGCACCCGGCGGAGGCGGGACGGCCGAGCCCCACCCGGACCTCGCCCTCGTCCTGCCCACCTCGGGCACGACCGGCGACCCCCGGCTCGTGCGCCTCTCCGGTGCGGCGCTGGCCGCCAACGTCGCGACCGTCGTCGCCGCGACCGGCATCCGCCCCGACGATTTGGCGGCGGCGCACCTGCCGCTCGCCTACGCCTTCGGCCTGTCGGTCGTGCTCACCCACCTCGCCGCCGGGGCGGCCGTGCTGCTGCCGGCCGACGGGATGCCGGCGCCGGGCTTCTGGTCCGCACTCCGCGAGGCCGGCGCCACGACCCTGCCGGGCGTGCCCTTCCACGTGGAGACGCTGGCCCGCCTCGGCGGCCCGGACCGGCTGGAGCTGCCGGCGCTGCGGACCGTACTGCAGGCGGGCGGCCGCGCGGCGCCGGCGGCGCTGGCCCGGCTCCACGCGGCGATGGACGCGCGCGGCGGGCGTCTCCTCGTCATGTACGGCCAGACCGAGGCCGGGCCGCGGATGGCGGTCCTGCCGCACGAGGTCTTTCCCGAGCGGCCCGGCTCGGTGGGCTGGGCGCTGCCGGGCGGCCGGTTCGCGGTCCTCGGCCCCGACGGCGCGCCGCTCCCGCCGGGGACGGCCGGAGACGTCGTCTACGAGGGCCCCAACGTGATGATGGGCCATGCGGAGACGGCCGCCGACCTCGCCCGTGGGGACGAGGCGGGCGGCCGGCTCGCGACCGGGGACCTGGGTTTCCTCGACGACGCCGGTGCCCTGACGCTGACGGGACGGGCGAGCCGCTTCGCCAAGGTGGCGGGGCTGCGGATCGCGCTCGACCGGGTGGAGGCGATGGCGGCGGCCGTCGCCCCGGCGTTGGCGGCCGAGCGGGACGGCCGCCTCCTCGTCGCGGTGGAGGGCGACGCGGCGGCGGCGGCGGCCGTGCGCGCGCGGCTGGCGGCCGACCTCGGCCTGTCGCCGGCCGTGGTGGAGACGCGCGCGGTCGTGGCCCTGCCCCGGCTGGCGTCGGGCAAGCCCGATCGCCGGGCGCTCCTGACCGGGAGGGACGGGTGGAGCTGATCGTCGTGGGCGCGGGCGGCCTCGGCCGCGAGGTGCTGCAATGGGCGCTGGACGCGATCGCCGCCGGGCGGCTGGACGCGCGGGTGCGCGGCTTCCTCGACGACACGGACCCCGACCTCGCGCGCTTCGCCCTCGGCGTGCCGGTGCTGGGCCCGATCGATTCGGCGCTGCTGCGGGCCGGCGACGCCTGCGTGATCGCGCTGGGCGATCCGGTGGCGCGGGCGGCCCTGGCCGACCGGCTGGCGGCGGGCGGGGCGGCCTTCGCCGCGGTGGTGCATCCGACGGCGCTGGTGGCGCCGTCCGCCCGGATCGCGCCGGGGGCGGTGGTCTGCCCCTTCGGCTTCGTCGGTCCGGAGGCGACGGTGGGGGCCCACGCGCTGGTCAACGTGCGGGGGACGGTCGCCCACGACGCCCTGGTGGGCCGGGCGGCGGTGCTGGCGCCGCACGCGGTCCTGAACGGCGGGGCGGTGCTGGCGGACGGCGCGATGCTGGGGACCGGGGCGGCCGTGATGCCCAAGGTGCGCGTCGGCGCCGGCGCCCGGGTGGCGCCGGGGGCCGTGGTCCATTCGGACGTGCCGGCGGGGGCCTTCGCACTGGGCAACCCGGCCCGCTGGCGGGCGGCGGAGGGCGGCTGACCGGCCACGGTTGACGGGAGGGGGTCGCGGGTGGCACCTCGGGACCGGTCCGTTTCCAAAGGGAGGCCGGGTTGGACGCCATGCAGCGCCTGAGGCGCGTGTTCGCCGAGACCCTCGGCATCCCCGAGGCGGCGGTGACCGACGACCTCGCCTACCGCGGGATCCCGCAGTGGGACTCGGTCGCCCACATGGCGCTGGTCGCCGCCATCGACACCGCGTTCGACACCATGCTCGACACCGACGACGTGCTCGACCTGTCGAGCGTGGCGAAGGCGCGGGAGATCCTGGCAGAACGGCACGGGGTGGGGTTCTGAGGCTCGCCCGAACCCTTCAGCCGGGTGATGCTGCGCGCCGCTGTTCGACCCATGCCCGCCAAGCCTTCCGCACCATCGCCTCGAACTCCTCGGCCATGCGCCGCGGGTCCGTCAGGCCCGAGCTCTGGAGCCGGATCCGCAGGTCCGACCGCAGGGCGGCCAGCGCGTCGGGATCGCGCACGAGATCCGAGGCGATCGCCACGTACGCCTCGGGCGTGGCGGCGACGAGCCCGTCCAGCCCGCAGGTCTCGAGGACCCAAGGCGAGGCCGCCCGCGGATCCCCGGAGCGCAGCGTCACCGTGGGCACTCCCATCCACAGCAGGTCCAGCGTCGTCGTGCTGCCGCTGTAGGGGAAGGGATCGAGCGCCACGTCGAGATCGGCCGTCTCGGCCAGGAAGTCCCGGTAGGCGGATGGTCCCCGGAACGCGATCCGCCCGGGATCGACGCCGTGCGCCGCGAACCGCCGCGCGACCTGTTCGCGCGCCTCCGGCTGGTGGAAGCCGACCGCCTTCAGGATCAGCCGGGCCGTCGGGACCGTCAGCAGGAGCCGGGCCCAGAGCGCCAGCACCGCGTCGTTCACCTTCGAGGCGTTGTTGAAGCAGCCGAAGGTCGGATGCCCACGTGCGAGGACCGGTGGCGGCGGCATGGCCATGTCCGGCGCCCGGATCTGATAGACCGGGGCCGGGGTCCCGATCGGCGCCTCCACGATCTGGTCGGCCGGCAGGTGTGTCCCGAGCCAGTCGATCGTGCGCATCCCGGTGGTGCAGGGATACCCCAGCCACGACATCTGGACCGGCGCCGGCTTCAGTCCGAACACCGGCAGCCGGTTGTTGGCCGTGTGCCCGGCGAGATCGATCAGCACGTCGATCCGGTCGGCCCGGATCATGGCCGCCACCGCCTCGTCGTCCAGACCCACCGTGGACCGCCACGCCGACGCCTTCGCCCGCAATCGTTCCGTCACCTCGTCCGGCCGGGTCACCTCCGCATAGCACACGATCGCGATCCGGTCGGGATCCACGTGGCCGAGACACTCCTCGATCATCACCGCGACCACGTGGCGACGGAGGTCGGGAGAGACGATGCCGACCCGCAGCCGCCGGTCGGGATCGGGAACGTTGGGAAAGGCGAAGGGATCGAAGGGACGGTCGAACAGCGCACCGAAGGTTTTGTGCTCGGCCAGTCGCTCCGCCGGATCGACCCCCGGGTGATAGGCGAGGCAGAGGAGGAGGTTCGAGCGGATCGAGGCGCTCGACGGCCGAATCCGGAGGGCTTTCCGGTAGAGGGCCAGGGCGCCGTCCAGATCGCCCATCTCCTTGCGGAGGCTCGCGGCATCGTTCAGGAGGTCGGCCACCGGATCGGGGCCGGTCCCGTCCGGGAAATCGGCCAACATCTCCTCGATCGTCCTCACGGCCGGTTCGATCTGGCGTCGTTCGATCAGGGTCAGCGCCAGATTGAAGCGCAGACGCCAGTCGGGCGGCCCCGGCATCTGGAGTGCCGCGCGTGCCAGCCGCACGGCCTGATCCGGATCGCCCGCCGCCCGCGCGGCCGCGACGCCGGCGACGAAGGTGTCCCGATCACGGTCGCCGGCGCGGATCGCGCCCAGGAAGGCATCCAGCGCCTCCCGCGGGCGCCCGCCTGCCGCGAGCAGACGACCGAGCATCCGATGGACCGATACCCCGGCGGGGCGTCGCCGGATGGCGTCGGCCAAGAGCGCCGCGGCGAGATCCGGACGTCCCGTGCCGACCAGTGTCCCCGCCCGGTCCAGAAGGACCGCATCGTCCGGTTCGGTCACGGGAGGACGCCCTTCAGCGGGCGAACGCCCGGGCCGCGTGCCGCGTCAGCGCCACGTCCAGCGCGGCACCGACACGGTCGACGGCGCACCGGTCGAGATCGACGGCGAAGGGCAGGCCGAGGGTCCGCTCGGCCAACCTCTCGGTGACGGTCACCGCGGTGCGCGGCCGCTCGCGGAACGCCGGCTGCGCCCAGGGCCCCACCCCCCACCACGCCCGCGTCTCGATCCCGGCGGCGGCCAGGGCCTCGGCGACCGCCGCCTGCACGGGCGCGTCGAAGGCGACGATGCAGGTCATGCTCGTCCAGTCCCGGCCGAACCCGGGCTGAAGCGTCACGCCGGGGATCCGGGACAGCGTCTCGGCATAGGCGCCTGCGACGCCGAGGAGCCGCCGGCGGGTCTCCGGCCAGGCGCCGAGCGCCGCGAGGCCGACGGCGGCGTGATATTCGCTCATCTTGCCGTTGGTGCCCGGGATCTCGGCTTCGCGCCGCCCCAGGAAGCCGAAGTTGGCGGCCTGACGGATGCGGAGCGCCAACGCCCTGTCGCTGCAGACGACGAACCCGCCCTCGCCGACGCCCAGCACCTTGGTCGCCTGCAGGCTGACGACCGCGGGGCTGCGCCCGGGCCGGAGCGTGTCGAAGGCGGCGGCGGCGTCGACGACGACCGGGATTCCCGTCTCCTCGGCGAAGCGGTCCCAGGCGGCGATGTCGAAGGGGGCGCCGAAGGGGGCGACCGGCATGACGCCCGCGACCGGTCCCGGGACCCGGGCGAGGGCGGCGCGGGCCAGGTCCGGGGTCAGGGCCCAGGTCTGCGGATCGACGTCCACGAAGAAGGGATCGTATCCCGCCTCGTGCACGGCATGGGCCGTTGCGACGAAGGTCCAGGCGGGAACGAGGCAGTACCGTCCGTCGGGGCGTGCCGTCTCCGCCAGGGCCAGGGCCAATCCCACCGTCGCGTTGGAGACGAGGATCAGCGTGCCGTTGGGAACGCAGAGATGGGTCTCCAGCTCATAGGCGAAACGCTCGCACAGAGGACCGAAGTTCGAGTACCAGCGCGCCGTGTCGATGCGACGTAAGTAGGGCAGGAGCGCGTCGGCCGTCGGCAGCAGCGGCCGCGCGACGGGCAGGAGGTCCGGGGTGGTCACGCCGGCCTCCCGGCGTCGACGGCCTGACGGTGCGGCGCCAGGCTCTTCAGGTGAGCGCGGGCCTCCGGTCCGGTGTTGAACAGCAGGTCGAGCACCGAGACACCCCCTTCGAACGACCCCCAGAGCTGCGGATAGGGGGGATACTCGTATCGCTTGTAGACCAGGGAGATGCCGGCGGCCGCGAACATCGTGGGATCGATGTACGCCTCGGCGCTCGGACCGCTGAGGTATGCCGTCGCGCCCACCGCCTTCAACAGGTCGATCAGCTTCGCCGTCTTTGTTCCCGCCGACGGCAGGTCGGAGGACCGCAGGATCGGAGTAGCGATCCCCATCCGGTCCTTCGCCCAGACCAGGAGGTCGAGGTCGAGATCGACCAGCAATTCGTGTCCTCGTGCGAGGATCGCCGCGAATTCGCTGCGCGCGGGCTCCAGGTGCGGGGCGTCCCGATAGGCGTCGGCGATCAGATGGAGATGCCGGTCGCGCCAGGGTTCGTCGTTCGCGATGCGGACCTCGCAGATGCGGTCACGGCCATGGGCTGCGTGGACCGGAACGGTGATCCAACGCAATCCGGTCCGGGTCTTGATCCGGTTCCGGTTCCGCCAGTCGCGGTCCGTGTACTGCACGTCTTCGAACAGCACGAAGACGTCGACGTCGTCCATCATGTCGAAGTAGCCCCGCCATGGGACATAGTTCGGCTGCAGGATGGCAGCGATCGTCATGTCGGCTGCCCAATCCACCGGGCCACGAACAGCTTCCTGGAAATCTGCTGGGCCAGGTCGTACCGCCCCGAACCGAGGATCCGCTCCCGAATGGCCTGATCCACACCGTCATAATGGGAGAAGGCGTCGTCGAACGCGATCCAGCCGCCGGGGAGCAGGAACCGCTCGACCACGGCGATGTCCCCGCACACGGCCTCATATCCGTGATCGCCGTCCAGAAAGGCTAGCCTCAGACGCAGGTCCGTCGGGGCTGCTGCCGCGAACCGCGTGCCGGTACCACGGAAAGGGTGGACCACATCGCGTAGACCTTCCCGCGTGATGGTCTCCTGGAAGGCGTCGAGAATGGTCTCGTGCCTCAGGTAGATCGGAGCGATATCCCGCTGGAAGGGTTCGTCCCACACGGTCTGGTCCATGTAGGCCGACGCGAAGAGGTCTCCATCGCGGACGATGAAGGAATGGGAACCGTCAGGATTGACGGTCCAGTCGGTTCTGGCAGGAAACAGATCGACCGCATGAACGATGCCGATTCCGCTGCGACGGACCGCATGGCCGAGAACGGCCGTGGAGCGACCGCACCAGCTTCCGATTTCGAGCACATCGCCGCCGAGCGGGGCCGTCGCCGTCGCCAAGATGGACAAGCCGAGCAACTGGTCTTCGGGTGTCCACCCGGGAACGGTGGCCACGAGCCGAGCGATCTCCGCCGTCGTCGCCGGACCGAACGGAGATCGGGTCATGGGACACCCCGGGGCGCTTGGCCCAGAAGGCGCGTGATCTGCCCGATCACCAAGGCCTGCTGGTCTTCGGTCATGTCGGGAAAGAGCGGCAGACGCAGGAGCCGCGTCGACACGTCCTCGACCACAGCCATGGGACCGGCAGTGCGGCCCAGGCGTCGTCCGGCGGGCGAGGCGTGCAGGGGCACGTAGTGGAACTGGGTCGCGATGCCCAGTCCCTTCAGCGCGGTCATCACCCGGGTTCGTTCCGCCTCGTCGGCGAGGAGGACGTGGTAGATGTGGGCGTTGTGCCCGCACTCGGGCGGCACCTGGGGACGGCGCAGGCGTCCCTCTTCCTCCAACTCGGCGAGTGCGGCGTGATAGCGGTCCCACAGCGCGCGACGGGCGGCGGTGATCGCGTCCGCCCGCTCCAGTTGGCTGGCCAGCAACGCCGCCAGGATCTCGCTCGGCAGGAAGGAGGAGCCGACGTCCTCCCACGTGTACTTGTCGATCTCCCCGCGCAGGAAGCGGGCCCGATTGGTGCCCTTCTCCCACAGGATCTCGGCGCGCTCGGCGTAGGCGGGATCATTGATCAGGAGCGCGCCGCCCTCGCCGCAGCTGACGTTCTTGGAGACGTGGAAGCTGAGGGCGCCGAAGGTGCCGATCCCACCGAGCGGCCGGTTCCTGTAGGTGGCGCAGACCGCCTGCGCCGCGTCCTCGATCACGGCGAGCCCGTGGTCGGCCGCGACCGCGCCGATCGCCGCCATGTCGCAGGCCACGCCAGCGTAGTGGACCGGCATGATCGCCCGGGTGCGGGCGCCGATCGCCGCCTCGAGCCGGGTCTCGTCCAGGTTCAGCGTGTCGGGCCGCACGTCGACGAACACCGGCACCGCGCCCCGTAACGCGACCGCGTTGGCCGAGGAGGAGAAGGTGAACGAGGGGAGGACCACCTCGTCGCCAGGCTTCAGGTCGAGCAGCAGGCAGGCCATCTCCAGCGCCGCCGTGCCGGAGGTGGTCAGGAGCGCCCGGCGGCACCCGATCATCGCCTCCAGCCGCGCGTGGCAGGCGTGCGTTTCGCGTCCGTCCCCCTCCAGCCGCCCGCTCGACAGGACCCGTGCGAGGGCGTCCAGATCGGCCGGCGAATGGGAAGGGCGCGAGAACGGGACGCGGAGGTCAGTCAATGGCCGGCTCCGACACGCGCGGCGCGAACTCGTGCATGACGGACGCGTAGCTGCGGCCCTCCGACGGCCACCGGATCACCGACCAGTCGGGGCACCGGCCGCAGAACGCGTGACGCGAGAAGTCGCCCGACAGATGGGCCGCCCGCAGGGCCTGCATCGCCTCGCCCTGCCAGACCTCCTGGACGCTCGTCTGCGCGATGTGGCCGATCTCGGCCAGATGGTGCCAGTCGGCGGGGCAGTAGGTGAAGAGCCCATCGGCCTTGAGCACCAGGCGTTCCCAGGGATAGAGGCAGGGCTTGCGGGCGGCGGGTGCCGCCGCCCACATCGCCGCCGTCATCTCGGGCATGGATCCTGCGCAGGAATGCTGGTTGCGCATCACCACGAAATCCGCCCCCGCCGCCTTCCAATAGGCTTCGAAGGCGTCGGCCTCGTGGGCGTTCAAGGGTTGGCGGACGAAGCTCACCATCACCTTCGAACGCCCACCCCCGGCCTTGGCCAGCGCGATCAGGCGATGGGTGCACGCATGGGTGACCGCGAGGTCGCCGTTGACCCGGACCTGCGCATAGACGTCCTGGCTGTGCGCGTCGATGCTGACGTCGAACACCCCCACGCCCGCGGCGAGGAGCGCCGTCGTCCGTTCCTCGGTCAACAGCATCCCGTTGGTGGTCAGGTTCACCGGGATCCCCGTGCGGGAGACCATGTCGGCGATCATCTCCGGCAACTGCGGATGCAGGAGGGGTTCCCCGTCGCCCGTGTAGCGCACGAACCGGCAGTGGCCCATCCCGACGGCGACGATCTCGTCCACCAGCTTTCGATGCCACTCGACGGGCATGTTCCGCCGATTGCGGCCCTTCAGCTTCGTGACCGTCTCGTAGGGGCAGTGGATGCAAGCCAGATTGCAGAACTCGGTGACGTCCACGTTGATCTGCGAGGGGAATACGGAACTCAGATACCCATCGAACTGCCCGCTCATGCCTCGCTCCACGTACTGCTCCTTCGGGAGACTATAAGCCCCCCAAAGGGGGGGGACCATGAGTCAATGCGCGGTCCCGGGGCCGGTCGGCGTGCCTTCCAGAAGGACGCGGAACTCCGCCTCCAGCGCGTCCGTCACCCGACGGACGTCCCGCTGGCCGGCCAGGGCTCTCCGTCCCGCCGCACCTGCCGCCCGCCGTGCCTGCGGATCGTCGATCAGGGTCAGGATCCGGGCCACGACGGGGTCGGGTTCCCACCAGTCGAACACGGCCTCGGGCAGGTCGAAGTATTCCAGCCCCGGATTCCAGGCGGCCTCGCGGAACATCGGAAGCGGCGGGTCGCGATAGCCGATCACGGGAATGCCCAGCGACATCGGCTCGAACAGCGTCCAGCCGCCGCCCTGCGGGAAGGTGTCGAGGACGAGATCGCACGCCGCGACCACCTGCAGGTAGTCGTTGCGCCAGCCGAGCGCGTGGACGCGGTCGGCGAAGGGCCGCACAGGCTCGGCCGCCGGTTGTTCTTCCAGAAACGCCCGGTCGATTCCGCACACGACCAGACGGACCGCGGGCCGGGCCGCGAGCACACGGGCGATCAGATCCCAATAGGGGCGGCTGCGGAACTTCACCGCGCGGCCCGCGGACAGCAGCGTCGGCCCCCCCGGAGGAAGGCCCAGGTCCGCCGGCGTCACGGTTCCGGGGTCCGCCATGCGGGGTTCGGAGACGAAGCCGCGGACGAGGACCGTGTCGCACAGCCCGTCCTCCCCCGGCTTGAGGGTGAAGTGCACGCAACTGTCGAGGACGGGGCTCGTGTAGAGCCGGATCTCCCCCAGTCCGAGACCGACCCGCCGCCGGGCCGGCCGCAGCGTCGCCAGCAGGAAGGCGTAGTCGGACAGCGCGTTGGTGACCAGAACGTCGAGGTCGAGGGCGGCGACGGTCTCCGCGGCTGCCTTGACGGCGTCGAAGGGGGCTCCCTCGCGCGGGAGCGCCAGCAGCGGCACCCGTGCTCCGGCCAGCCGGTCGCGTCGTCCGGCGAAGAACGGGCTCTCCCGCGCGAGCGCGTCGAGAGAATGGAACGTCAGGACGACGGGCTCGACCCGGCTCCGATCATGGGCGAGGGCGAGGTCGATCGAGATGTCGGGCAGCGGGCTGTACCGTTCGCCGCCCTCGCCCGCCAGCAGATAGCCCACGCGCAACCTGTCCGCCGATCGGGCCGAGGGCACAGGGGCCAGAGGGCCCAGCACCGCCATGGCCGCATCGACCAGCACGGGATCCTGGAATCCCGGCGAGGGCACGCCCGCCTCGTAGGCGGCGTAGACGGCGCGGTGGTGCTGGACGACGGCCTCGCACAGCATCAGGGGGTCGTTCCGCCGCCGGGCCCCGATCAACGCCCTGTGCAGGATGCTCCACAGCTCCGCCGTCCGGCCCTGGCCGGGCATGTGGTCCACCAGATAGCCCAAGGCCGGTTCCCGGCCGAGAGCCCAGGCGCGCACGAACTGCTCCACGGCCTGCGCGGGATCGCGGGCACCGATGAAGCTGCGGCCCAGCCACTCGAAGACGTAGGCGCGCTGGCCCGGCTCCCGGAGCCGGGCCAGCGCGCGCAGGTCGTCGACCGACCAGGGCCGGTGCAGGCGGATCCGGTCGCACAGGGCCCGAAGTCGTTCCTCCTCGGCGTCGTCGAGGGGCGATTCGTAGACGGCGGTGTAGGTGCGGCCGCTCGCGTCCGGCGGGCATCCGTCGCTGCTCGCGAAGACCAGGGACCGGAGCCAGTGGGAATATCGGCCGCCGCCGTCCCGCGCGATCTCCGCGTGCCGCCCGTGTGCGGGCCTGAGCCGCGTTCCGTCCTCGAACAGCGCCAGTTCGGTTCCGGCCGGATGCAGGCCGTCGGCACCGTAGGGCATCGGAAGGTCGTCGACCGCCCAGGCGGACCCGTCCACGTGCCGCATCCGCGACACCGGGATCTGGAACACCCGCCGGAACTCCATTCCGATCGTCCACCCTGCTCCGAGCAACGCGCCCTTATACGCGTGCAGGGGATCCTCATGGTAGAATCGCTCGAACGTTCCTCGGAAACGGCCCGGTCATGTCATCCTTGCAGGGGGCCCTCGCGGCAGGGCCGTCAGACGTCGCTCCGGTCGCGACGCGACGCGATCTCTGGACGCTCCACCCGGAGGCGGACCGACTGCTCTCCCTGGGCGCGGCCGACGTGGACCCACCGGCCCACGGCAACATCGTCCTGACGAACAAGTGCAACCTGCGCTGTGAGATCTGCGGGAGCCAGACCACGCTCGACCGGACCAAGACCTCGCGGTCCCACATGCCGATCGAGGTGTTCAGGGCCGTCGCCCGGACGCTGTTCCCGGTCCTGTCCGCGGTCGAACTGAACAGCCAGGGCGATCCGCTGCTCTATCCGCAGATCGACGAGGTTCTGGAGACCTTGGCGGAGCACGCGTGCGAACTGCATGTGCAGACGAACGGGACCCTGTTCTCCGACACTGTCCTCGAGCGCCTGTTGCGCCTGCACGGGACCATCTCGCTGTCGCTCGACGCCGTCGGCCCGACGTTCGACGAGGTCCGCCGACGCGGCAACTGGGCACGGGCCGAACCCGGCATGCGCGCGCTCTTCGCCAGGCGCGATCCGGCCCGTCTGACGATCTGGCTCTATCCGACCGTCACGCGGCGGACCGTGGGCGAGATGCTCAACGTGGCCCGTTGGGCGGCGGAGCACGACATCGATCGGGTCGATTATCACCTCTACTCTCCGATCGAGCGGGGCACCGAAGAGGTCCCGACGGACGCCGAGCTCCGGACCGCCGTCGACGCTCTGAGGGACTGGATCGCCCGGGCGTCGCCCTCGACGATGATCATCGTCGAGGGCGAACTGCTCCACCGAGGGCGTCCCTCGCGCCGCAGTTCCTACGCATCGGCGGTCAAGAGCCGGTTCATCAACAATTTTCCGCTCTATCCGGTCGATGCGACCCATCGATGGGCCGCCCGCGATCATCTGTGCATGGCTCCGGTCCGGGGCATCGACGTCTCGATGGACGGAACGATCCACGCCTGTTGCCGGGCCCAGGACGTGCCGCTGGGACTGGCGACTTCCGTCGAGGCCTTCGCCGAGGCCTGGCTCGGCCACAACTACCGGGTCATCCGGGATTCGCTGCGGCACGACGCGGCGGGGTCCCTGCCCCTGCCCAATTGCGAGGGCTGCATCAGGACCTATGCGCCGGAGGCCGCCGCCAAGGTCCGCCGCCCGGTCCCCTACGGTGCCGAAGCGGCGCCCCGGCACGAGGCCCTGCGGTACGATCGGGGGGTCGTCGTCCCGACCCTCGTCCGGCGCCACGTCAACCCGGGGCGCGCCTTCACCGGCTTCATCCCTCTCGGGCTGGACGCGACGCGCTATCGGATGTTCGAGGACGACGCCCCGCTCCCGCTTCCGGACGCGTCGCTGGAGGACATCAGGACCGAGGGTGGCGGCCGCTACCGGATCGAAAGCGGGGTGGTCTACTTCTCCTCGACCGACGACGCCTATCCTCTGCGCAACGGCCGGCGCTACGAACTGCGTCGGATCTGAGGGGGGAGGCCGACCGCGGCGAGCGTTCCGGCCGTCAACGCGTCCAAGGAGAAGCGCTCCAGGGTCTCCGCCCGGCTCTGGGCGCCCACCCGCCGACGCAGAGCCGGATCGCCAAGCAGGGCGAGGCAGGAAGCCTCCAGCCCGTCGACGTCGTCGGGCGCGTGGAGGTAGGGGCGCTGGGCCGGCGCCAGCACTTCGCGGGTTCCACCCGCGTCGGTCGTCACCACGGGCAGACCCAGGGCCTCGGCCTCCAGGATGGCGTTCGGCATGCCCTCCTGTGCGGCCACGTGCAGCAGCAGCGCGTGCCGCGCCATCATCGCCGGGACGTCGCTGACGACCCCGGCCAGCGACAGCACGGCCTGCAGTCCGCGCTCCCGGATCAGCCCCGCGATCCGGGTCCGTTCGCTGCCGTCGCCGCAGATCGTGGCCCGCAGCCCCGGCACCCGATGGCGCAAGCGGTCGATCACCTCGACGAACAGATCGGGGCGCTTCTCGGGGGCGAGCCGGAAGACGCCGAGAACGTGAGGCGGCGCCGCTCCGGCGTCGACGGGAGGCAGCGCGGCGGTTTCGACGTCGATCGTGTTCGGGATCTCGGGGATGGCGTCCGGTGGCACCCCCAGCCAATCGGCGTAGTCGGCCGCACCCGCACGGGAGTTGCAGGCGAGCACGACCTCGGGCGCACCCAGCAGCAACCGGTAGATCAGGTGGAAACTGTCGAGGGCTGCCCCGTAGAAGTGCATGAAGTGCCGGGGGGCCAGATTGCGACCCGACGGCAGGATCCGCGGGATCCCCGCGACCAGTCCTCCCAGGGCCCCCGCCGTGTTCGCCCAGTCGAGATAGCAGACGAGCAGCTCGGGCGGAGCCTGGACCGTGGCGCGGTAGACCTGGGCGACGCGGATCGCCACCGCCGGTTCGAGCAGGCGCAGGAGTTCGCCCAGAGGGGGTGGCAGGACGGCGGGATCGGCCATTCCGGCCGCGATCGCGTCGGCGTCCGTCCCGAACGGATCCATGACGACGTGCGGGATGTCGTGGCGGAACAGGAAACCTTCGTAATGCGCCGCTTCGACGGGCACCGGCTCGAGGCTGACGACGCGGGGCGACCAGCCGAGCCGTTGCAGGCCGAGAGCGAGGTTGCAGATCTGGCGTTCGGCCCCGCCGGCGAACAGGGCGGACAGCAGGAGATCGACACGGCCGGGAACCGGGGGGCGGCGTGGAGCGCTCGCCCGGGCCCGGGCGAGGAGATCCGCCAGATGCCGCTCCTCCGCCGAACGGGACGGCAGGGTGTCCGCCAGTTCCAGGACGCGGGCCAGAGGCGGGGGTCCGGCCGTGGCCCCCCGTGCCCGCATCAGCCGCCCCATCTCCAGCAGGGGCAGGGGGAGGAGCCAGGGCATCTTCCGGCGCGCGAGGAACTCGATCACGCGGGGAAACGTCGGTGTCTTGTAGAAGAAGCAGACGACGGCGGTCGTCTCCCGGTCCTCCGTCTCGATCGCCTCCGGCGAACGGACCGTCAGTCCGAGCACCCGGTCTCCCCAGAGGCGCCACGTGGTGTCGACGACGTAGGCGAAGCGAAGGCCGGTCCGCCACTGGAAGAGCGCGACGTCCGTCGGCGTCCCCCAGGCCACCAGCTTGAGATCCCCCGTGAGCGCACGGTGCAGTAGATCGGCGTCGGGTTCGACGGGGACGTAGCTCCACATGGACGCGTTCCTCAGGCGGCAGCGGGCACGCCGGGGAACAGCGTGTCGTTGGCAAGGCCGGGAACGGGCTCCGTGGGATGGCGGCGCAACCACTCCTCCAGTACGAGGAGAGCCCAGAGCTGATAGGTGCCGGCCTCACCGGTCACGAACGACCGCAGGCGGTCCATGTCGAGCCAGGCCTGCAGCGGGCAGGCATCGTCCCGCAGGCGATCCGCCGCCCGACGCCGCAGCGCATCCGTCCCCCAATCGGCGATGGGCAGGCCGAACCCCATCTTGGGCCTGTTCATCCAGGCCTCCGGCAGATGGCGGGCGGCCACCCGCTTCAGCAGCCGCTTGCCGCCCCCGTCGCGAACGCAGTCGCTTTCCTCCAGACCGGCGGCGAAGGCGGCGACCTCCCGGCCCAGCAGGGGGGCCCGCACCTCCAGCCCGTGCCGCATGCTCATCCGATCGACCTTCGCCAGGACGGCGCCGGGCAGGTAGTTCGCGACGTCGGTCGCCCGCATGGCGTCCAGATAGCTGCCCGTGGACCTGTCGAGGTCCCCGCGCCATCCTGCCAGGAGTGCCTTGAACCGCGGCGGAAGCGGGCCTGCGGCCTGCTCGAGCAGGGCGTCGCCGAAGACCAGGATGCGACGATTGTAGTACCCGATGCCCCGCGACCAGCCGGGCCAGGGCTCCGTTCCGGCCCGCATCTTCGCCGCGTCGGCCAGGGCGGACAGATAGCGCCCGTAGCCGCCGAACATCTCGTCCCCGCCGTCGCCGGACACGGCGACGGTCACGTGCTCCCGGGCGAGACCCGAGAGCAGGTAGGTCGGGAGGCAGGACGTGTCGCCGTTCGGTTCGTCGAGATGGCCCACGATCTCGTCGAGCATGGTCAGGATGTCGACGTCGATGACCCGCTCGTGATGGCGCGTGCCCAGATGCTCGGCGATCTCGCGCGCGGCCAGGTGCTCGGACGCGTCGGTCCCGGCGAATCCCAGCGAGAAGGTGGAGACCTCCCGCCCCAGCCGCCGACGGGCCAGGGCCACCACGGTGGAGGAATCGACCCCTCCCGACAGGAAGGCGCCGAGGGGCACGTCGGCGATCAGCCGGGTCTCGATGGTCCGCACGAGGATGTCCTCGAGCGCGTCGGCGCGTTCCTCCGGCGTTCGCCCGTCGGGCCGTCCCTGCGGCACGAAGGCGAAATGCCGGAACGGCGTCACGCGGCCGTCGTCCTCGACCGTCAGGCCCGCACCGGGCGGAACCTTGGCCACGTCGACGTAGATGCTGGCGGGCGACGGCAGGTACTGGAGACCGAGATAGGCGAAGATCCGGTCCCGATCGACACGCGGCCGAAATCCCGGAAGGAGCGTGAGGGCCTGAAGTTCGGACGCGAAGCCGAACAGACGCCCGTCGCTCCACCAGTAGAGCGGCTTCTCGCCGAACGGATCCCGGGCCAGCACGAGACGCCGTGCCTGCGTGTCGTACCATGCCAGGGCGTACATCGCGTCGATCCGATCCAGGAACGTCGTGCCGCCGTGGACCAGACCCGCGAGAAGGACCTCCGTGTCGGTCCGCGTCCGGAACGTCCAGCCGTCCCGTTCGAGTCCCGGTCGCAAGGCGCCGAAGTTGTACAGCTCCCCATTGTAGCTGATCGCGTGCCGGCCGTCGGGAGACGGCATGGGCTGATGGCCGGCCGCGGACGTGTCGATGATGCTGAGGCGCCTGTGGGCGAGGGCGCACCGCCCGTCCGGCGAAACCCAGATCCCCTGATCGTCGGGACCGCGGTGCGCCAAGGATCGAGCCATCTGTCGGGCGAGCCGTTCCATCGCGACGGATCCGAGAGAACCCGTCAGATCCAGAAGTCCCGCGATCCCGCACATCTTTCCAAACCCGCCATTTCACGACTATGGTCACGCCGATCGGAACGGGACAAGCGGATTGCGGGACGGGTCCGCGACCGGTCACCGGACCTTCCGATGCCTCGGCTGAGGATGTCTCGGATGGGTGGAACGGTTCTCCAGTTCCGAAAGGACGCGGGCTTCGCCTGGAAGATCCCGTATGTCGTCCGGGTGTTCGGCGACCAGCCCCCGGACGACATGCTGGCCAGCGAGCGGTCCCGGCTCGTCGTGCTCGAGGATGGTCGCCCGCTGATCGCCCCCCATCAGCCGCACACCGAAATCCGCAGTCTGGGTGCGGGTCGGTACAGTCACTGGGGAGACCATGTCCTCTTCTCGACATCCGACAACACGAACCCGTTGACCAACGGACGCCGCTACACGGTGGTCGGCGGTGATCGCGAAGCCTTGGTCTCCGCCCCGGATCTGCCGGCGGAGGACGTCGACAGGATCGAGCGCGCCCTGGCGGACCGGCGCCGGACGGCATCCGACGTCGACCGCTGGCTGCGCCATCATGGTGGACGGTGTTGGCGGCTCGACCTCGCCGGGATGGCGGCCGAACTCGGCTTTCCGGTCCCCGACGCGACGGCCGTCCTCTCTTTGCAGGAGAACGGGCAGGACGTTCCGACGAACCCCGGTGGTGCGAACGCGATCGCCCGCTCGGGGACGGGCCTGAGCGTCGACCCGCCGTTCATCCACTTCGCGGCGTCGGACGGCTCCAATCCCAAGTTGAACGGCCGCAGCTACGTCCTCTTCGTCGACGGACGACCATATCCGGTTCCCCTGTCACGCCAGGCCCGGTTTCTCACCGGACCGACGGTCCCGCCTCGGCCGGCACTCGAAGCCCTGGTGCGGGATGCCTACGAGGCAGGCTGCCGTCTCGGGGAGGCACGGAAGGGCCGCCCCCCGGGCGCCGACGCGCTCGTGCCGGCCGAATACCGCGATTTCCTCGCCGGTCTCTGCCGGTCGCGCGACTGCCGGCGCGTCCTCGAGATCGGGACGGAACATGCGCACACCACCCGGTTCCTCCTGGATGCGATCGGCGACGACCTCGACGTCTTCGTGACCATCGACATCGTCGACCATGTTCCGGACCTGCGATTGCCCGACGGAGCCTCCCGGTTCGTCGGCGACGCGATGCGGGCCGACATCCTGTCGGGCTGCCTGGAGCGTTTCGGTCATCGGCCGATCGACCTGCTGTTCGTCGACAGCGCCCACGACTACGCCTCGACGCTCGCCCACTACGCGGCCTATTCGGCCTTGCTTCGGCCGCGGTTCGTGGTGCTGGACGACATCGTCCTGAACGAATCCATGGCGATGCTCTGGCAGGACCTGCGACGGGTGCACGGCGCCGACGCGGTGAACGCCTGTGATCTCGAACCGCGCGTTCGACTGGCCGACTGCGGGTTCGGCCTGATCGACCTGAGCGACGCGTCCCGCCGCGGCTGACGTCCGGTCCGGCCCTTGTGCGCCCCCTCCGACGATCCGACGCCCGGCATGATCGCCGCAGCCTTCGCGGCCCGCGGCTGGCTGGCGCGCGGGATCGATCCCGAAGGCTTCGCCGAAGCCTACCGCTATGCGCGGCGCACCTGTGCGGACGCGGAGACGGCCTATGCCATGCTGTCCCCGCATGTCCTCACGGCGCCGGTGGAGCAAGCCGCGCGCATCGGGACGGATCTCGTCGACAGGACGCTCGATCGCACCGCGCTCCGCATGCGGTGCGAGGACGTGCTCGCCGCGACGCTGTCTCCGGCCGGCCATGCGGATCCCTGGGGGGCGACCCGCCTGGGGGTGTCCGGTGGCGCGGATCCGGACGGCTTCGTCTTTCTCGGTCCCCTCCTGGCGGGGTTCGCCGCCTGGGCCTGGGAGCGGATCGACGCCGCGCCGACCGGAACGGGGGTCGTCGGCGTGCTCCGCGACGGCCATCTTCTGGCCGATGCCCTGCGCCTGACCCGTCCCGAAGCCGCCGACGGCGTCGTGAATGCCTGGCTGGGACGCCGCACCTGCCTTCCCGCGGCGCTGCGCGATGCCGACGACGAGGACGGCCTCGTCAATCTGCTGGTCCGGGCCCGGGGGCACCCGGGCCGCATGGCCGACATCCAGGCCGAACTCGGGCTGTCGGAGGAGCGGGCCCCGTTCCCGGCCGACACGCCCGTGGACCGGACGATCCTTCCGGCCGTCCTCGCCTGGCTGACCGGCGACCGGAGGGTTCGGGCCGCTTTGGCGGCGCATGCGGCGCGGATCCGGCGGGGCATCGTCGCGCACCTGCGCCGACTGGACCTGCTGGGTCGTCCGCTCGTCCTGCTGGACGTGGGATATGCGGGAACCATCCAGCGCCTTCTGCCACGCATCCTCGCCCTCGAAGGACGGCCGGCGCCGGTTTGGGGGGCGTATCTGGCGACCACGCCGGGAATCCTCTGGGCGACGCGGGCGTCCGGTCCCGCATGGGGGTTCGTCGTCGATCATGGCGCCCCGGCCCGGCTGGCGACGTCCCTGGTCCGCTCGCGCGAGGTCATGGAGGCCTTGCTGGGATCCGCCGATCCGCCTCTGGACGGTTACGACAGCGAAGGGGGGCCCCTGCTCGACGCGGCGTGGCTCCCACCGGCCCATCGGAGCGACCTGTCCCGGATCCAGGCGGGAGCGCGGGCGTTCCTGACCACCACGTGTCCCCCCGCGACCACCGGTTCGGCGGTGGACGTCCGGACCCGCAGCCGGGCGATCCTGTGGCGGCTGCTGGCCGTTCCCGATCGGCTGGAGGCGGCGCGATGGGGGCACTGGACCTACGCCGATCCGCTCGCCCTCGACACGCCCCGGACCCTGGTCGGAGGCGGGAGGACCGATACGGATTCACGGTCGGACTGTCTCTGGCCGGCAGGACGGGCCGCGCTGGACGGAGCGGACGCGACGGCGCTTCTCAAGGCGACGCTGGCATCGGGTCCGGCATCAATGTCATGAGAACGGGCGAACCTTGGGGTTGCGGCATGTCGGACACCGATCAGCGATTTGGGTTCGGAGCGAACTGGCAGCGTTATCTGGCCGGCGCCTTCGACGAGGAACGCGCGGAGATCGCGCGTGCCTGGTTGACCGGCTTCCTCGGGCGCGACCGGCTGGACGGCCTCACCTTCCTGGACATCGGTTCGGGCAGCGGCCTGCACTCGCTGGGCGCCTGGCGCTCCGGCGCCGCACGGGTGGTCAGCTTCGACTACGACCCGGACTCGGTCGCCGCCACCCGCAGTCTGCACCGCATGGTGGGCGCGCCCGCGAACTGGGAGGTCTTCCAGGGCTCGATCCTCGATCCGGACCTGCCGGGCCGGCTCGGCACCTTCGACGTGGTCTATTCCTGGGGCGTTCTGCACCACACGGGCGACCAGTGGACCGCCCTCGACAATGCGGTCGCCATGCTCGCCCCGGACGGCCTGCTCTACGTCGCGCTCTACACCAGCGACCAGTACGTCGATCCGCCGCCCGAGCACTGGCTGGCGCTGAAGCGGCGGTACAACCGGGCAGGTGCCGCGGAGCGGCTGTGGATGGAGGCGGCCTACGTGTGGCGGCACGTCTGCCATCGCTCCTGGCGCGCGGTCCTGCGCCTGCCGGCGACCGCTCGGGCCTATCGGGCGAGCCGTGGCATGGCGCTGATCACCGACGTCCGGGACTGGCTCGGCGGCTGGCCGATGGAATTCTCCTCCGTCAGGGAGGTCCTGACCCGGGGCCGCGACCGCTACGGGCTGGCACTGGTCCGGATCAAGACCGGGGAAGGCAATACGGAGTATCTGTTCGCACGACCCGGTGCTCCGGCACGTTTCGGTCTGGCACCGGTTCCCCGTGAGGACCTGATGCCTCTGCTGGTGGGGACGCTCCGGTCCCTGGCCGACGAACTCGATCACGCACGCCCGATCCTGATCTTCGGAACGGCCCGGGGCGCCGAACTCCTTGCGGACGAACTCGAACGCGGTGGAGGGCCCGAGGTGGCGGGATACATCGACCTCGAGCCGAGGGATGCGTTCCGGGGCAAGCCCGTCCACACGGTCGAAACCCTCGCGGCCTCCTTTCCGGAGGATGTTCCGATCGTCCTGTCCAACCGCTACGTCATCGAGAACACGCGTCGGCTTCACGCCGTGAACTTCACCAACGTCCACAACGGCCGCCCGTTGGTCGTGGCGTTGGGTGCACGCCACGGCATCCCGCGAACGCGACGGTGAGCGGGATCGATGCCGGACGGGAATCCACGATTTGAGTTCGGGCGGAACTGGCTCTCCTACCTCGCTGAGGACTTCGATGAGGAACGGGCGGAGACCGCTCGCGTCTGGCTTCTCGACTTCCTCAAGCGCGACCGCCTCGATGGGCTGACATTCCTCGACATCGGCTCCGGGAGCGGCCTGCACTCGCTGGGCGCCTGGCGCTCGGGTGCCACCGGGGTGGTCAGCTTCGACTACGATCCGGACTCCGTCGCCGCCACCCGCAGCCTGCACCGGATGGTGGGCGAGCCGGCGAACTGGGAGATCTTCCGGGGCTCCATTCTCGACCGTGAACTGGTCGATCGCCTTGGTACCTTCGACGTCGTCTACTCCTGGGGCGTGCTGCACCACACGGGCGACCAGTGGACCGCCCTCGACAACGCCGCCCGCCTCGTCGGCCCCGACGGTCTCCTCTACGTCGCCCTTTACACCAGCGATCCGGCGGCCGACGTCTCGCCCGAACTGTGGCTCGACGCCAAACGCCGCTACAACGCGGCCGGCGTCCTCGGACGCCGGACGATGGAGGCGGCCTATCTCTGGCGCCACGTCTGCCGGCGCGATCCGGCGCGCCTCCTCGCGCTCCCGGCCATCGCGCGGCGGTACCGCACCGAGCGCGGCATGGCGTTGATGGCCGACGTGCGGGACTGGCTGGGCGGCTGGCCCATGGAGTTCTCGACCGTCGCCGGGGTTCTGGACCGCAGTCGCGCCTGGGGAGGCATGGTCGCCGCCGACATCAAGGGCGGGCTCAACACCGAATATCTGTTCGGTCGACCGGAGGCGCTCGCCGGTTTCGGGCTGGAGGCCCTGGCGCAGGACGAAATCGACCGTTACCTGCTCGCCCCCCTCCGCTCGCTGCACGACCTGCCGGGCGATCGCCCCTTCGTGATCTTCGGCACGGGACAGGGGGCGGACCTTCTCGCGGCGGAGCGGCAGCGGACCGGTGGCCCGCCCCTCGCGGGATTCGTCGACGTCGCCCGGACCGAGCCGTTCCTGGGCCTGCCCGTCCATCCGGTTGCATCCTTCGCGGCCGCGTTCGGGAAGGACACACCGGTGGTCCTGTCCAACCGCTGGGTGCTCGAGAACGCGCGGCTGCTGACGACCCTGGGCTTCACCGACGTCCGCAACGGCCAGCCTCTGGTCTTGCGCCTCGCCCACGGCCGGGGCCGTTGAGGCGTCCGCCGGTCCGTCACCCCGTCACCCAGTGCCCACGTGCGAGGGCTCGCCGGACCGCCCGGTCCCGCAGTCGGTTGACGAGGCGCCACAGCGCCGGGCGCGGCAGATACAGTGCCCGGAAGCCGGCCGCCCTTGCCGTCGCCACGTCGTGTTGCGGGTGGTCGCCCACGTGCAGGATCGCTCCCGGCGCCATGCCCTCGCTCGCCGCGACGAACGGGTAGAGGTCGCCACGCCGCTTGCTGCGCCCGGCTTCGGAACTGACGTAGAGGGGAAGGTTCACCAGCGCGGGGGCGTGACACTCGAAAAGGCGGCGGATGTCGGCTGCCGACAGATACATGTCGCTGACGAGGACGAGCCGGATCGTCGCCGAACGACGGGCCACCCGTGCCAAGAGCGCCCGGTTCGGCCGAAGCGCGACCCGTTCCGCCGCCGCTTCCGCCGCCGCGAGAAGGGGGAGCGTCCCGGTGTCGAGCCCCACCGCCGCGGCGACCTCCACTAGGATCTCCTCATGCCGGACCTCGCCCGTCTCCATGTGCCGGATCCTGTCGTAGGCCGCCTTGTGCGCCACGAGTCGCGCCCGGTACAACGCCTCCGTTCCGGGCGAGGGGCGGCCGGCATCGCGCAGGGCGGCGTCCTGGCAGGCCGCAATGTCGCGGAAGCGGAGCAGTTCGGGACGCATCGCGCGCAGCAGCACGGTGTCGAACACGTCGAGGGACAGCACCGCTGGCGGATCCGTTTCCAGGATTCGGGCGAGTGTCCGCAATCCCGCGCTCACACGTCCTCCGGTCCCTCTTCAGCCACCGCCGCGGCCAGCGCCGCCAGGGACGCGCCGGCCCCCTGCCGGAACAGCCGCACCGCGGGATACCAGGGCACCGTGTCCGCGCTCCGTCCCCAGTACCAGTAGCGCCCGGCCCCGCGCGGAACCATCACCCGGGTCGGCACGCCCAGCGCCGCGGCCAGATGGGCGGTCGTGCTGCTGGTCGTCGTCACCCGGTCGAGCCCGGCGATCAGCGCCGCCAGCCCGTCGAGGTCGTCGGTGCGGTCGAGATCGGGCAGGCAGAGGACGTCGGCGCCGGTCGCCGCACGCACGGCCGCCACCTCGGCCTCCACCTGGCCGTACTGGAGCACGACGAAGGTCGCCGGCAGCGCCAGGAGGGGGGCGAGGTCGGCCAGCCGCAGGCTCTTCAGCCCGCCGAGCGGCGCCTTGGGCGAGGACCAGCCGAGGCCGATCCGGGGGAGGGTCGGATCGCGGGCCGCGGTGTCCACCGCCGCCCGCAGCGCCGCCGCGCGGGCCGGATCGGGCACGAGGCGGGGCGGGATCGGCGGGGGGTCGGCGGGCGCCAGCAGTGCCAGGTCGCCGAACGGCGCCTCCGCGACGCAGCCGTGGGCCTCCCCCCGCCCGATCAGGCGCCAGCCGGGCCGCGCGCGGCGGAACAGCGGCAGGAGGCGGGGGTCGACCTCGACGATCGCGTCGGGCAGGGCGGCCAGGTGCCGGTCGACGAGGCCCGACAGCAGGATCTCCTCGCCCAGCCCCTGCTCCCCCCACACCAGCACCGGCCCCCCCGCGCCCGGCCCCGGCGCACCCGGCGTCCAGACCGGCAGGCCGATGCCGACGCGGCGGACGAGGCGGGCCGGGTCGAGCCAGCGGGCCGTCCAGGCGGGCCAGCCGGCGGCCCAGTCGCCGCGCGCCAGCGCCACGGCGCCCGTCGCCCGCAGGACCGCCGGGTCGCCGGGGGCCAGTGCCGTGGCCTGGGCGAAGGCGGCCTCGGCCGGCCCGTCGGCGCCCAGCGCGTCGAGCGCCTGGCCGAGGTTGAGCCAGCCGGCCGCGAAGCCGGGATGGAGGCGGAGTGCCGTCTGGAGGGCCGCCGCGGCCGGCGCCGGGCGCCCCGCCTCCAGCTGCACCGAACCCAGGTTGAACAGCGGCGTCGGATCGCCCGGATCGGCCGCGAAGGCCCGCTGGAGGAGCGGCACCGCCTCCTCCGCCCGGCCCTTCGCCCGCAGCACGTTGGCGAGGTTGTTCAGCGCCCCGGGATGGGCCGGGACGGCGGCCAGGATCCCCCGATAGCCGGCCTCGGCCCCGTCGAGGTCGCCCGCCGCCTGACGCGCCAGCGCGTCGTCGAACATCCGGCGCGCCAGCGCGTCGTCGAAGCCGGTGGTCATGCCCGGGAGCCTCAGCCTGAACCGGTCCGGGCAGCGAGCCATGCGGCCGCCCGCTCGAAGGCCGGTTCCCAGGCGCCGGGGACCGGCTGGCGGACGAGGTCCATCCGCGGATACCAGGGCGAGACGTCGACGTCGCGGAACCAGTACCAGAGGAGGCCCGGGTCGGCGGACAGCACGGTCGCCGTCGGCGTCCCGACGGCGCCCGCCACGTGGGCGTTGGTGTTGGAGGTGGTGACGACCGCGTCCAGGGCGGCGACCAGGGCCGCGAGGCCCTCGAGGTCGTGGAAGCGGTCGACGCCGGCCGCCTCGTGCACCGTCACGCCGAAGGTCGCGGCCGCCGCGCGGATCTCCTCGGCCACGTCGCCGTACTGGAGCGCCACGAAGACGACGCCGGGCGTGCGCAGCACGGGCGCCCAGTCCAGCAGGCTGGTGGTCTTGTAGTGACCGATGTTGGTGTTGACGCTGCGCCAGGAGAGGCCGACCAGGGGCCGGTCGCCGAGGGTGGCCCGGAGTTGCGCCCGCAGGTCGCGCACGCGGTCCGGATCGGGTTTCAGATAGGCGCGGGGCGGGGGCAGGTCGATCCGCGATTCCAGCATCATGCCGGGCAGGAGGCAGAGCGGCAGGTGCGCGGCATAGGCGGCGGCGAAACCGTAGTCGCCTTCGGGCTTGGGTCGCGGATGCATCTCCAGCCACGGGAAGGAGCGCGCGAAGAGCGGGATGAGGCGGGGCTCGATCTCGGCGGCGAAGGGCTGGCGCGCGGCCAGTCCTTCGAAGAGGTTGCCGTAGATGATCTGGTCGCCGATCCCCTGGTCCGCCCAGATCAGGAGCCGCTCGCCCGCCGGGAGCGGGGCGCCGTCCCAGAGCCGACCCGGATAGCGCTCGAACTTCGCCCGGTACGGGTCCTTGCGGTAGACCGCGGGGTAGAGGCGGAACCCCGCGCGCAGGTTGCCCGCCTGGAGATGCGCCATGGCGAGGTTCTGCTGGATGTTGGCGTTCCCCGGATCGGCGGCGAGGCTGTCCTCCATCACCGTGATCGCGAGCTCGTGCCGGTTCTCCGCCACGAGCCAGGTCGCCAGATGGTTGGCGGCCGAGATGTTGCCGGGATCGCGGGCGACCAGCCGGCGGAAGCAGTCGGTCCCCTCCTCGATGCGGCCGATCTCGACCAGCGCCATCCCCCGGATCGAAAGCGCGCCCGAGGGCATGTCGGGATCGTCGGGGAGCGCGTCGAGGATCGCCGCCGCCCGCTCGCGCTTCCGGCCCCGGCCGAAGATGAGGGCGCAGGTGAGCCGGTCCTCCGGGCTGGGATCCCGGGCGAGGATCCGGTCGAGGAGGGTCTCGAACCGGTTCCGGTCGCCCAGCGTGACCATGGTGTCGGCCAGGGCGATGACCGCCCAGTCCTCGTCCAGATGGCGCAGCGCGTAGTCGCGCAGCATCGCGAGCAGCTGGTGCGCGTTGGCGGTGCGGCGGAGCGCCTTGGCGAGATGACGCGCCAGCTGCCGGTCGTCGGGACGGCGCTCGAAGGCGTCCTGCAGGACGAGGACCGCCTCGTCGTAGAGCCCGTGACGGGTGTGGATCCTGGCGAGATCCATGCTCGCCTTGTGATCGCCCGGCGTCTCGGCGAGGATCCGCGCGAGCCGCTCGCGCGCCGCGTCCCACCGTCGGTGGACCTGGTCGATGGCCGCCATCGCCAGCTCGAAGTCCGGCACGATGGTCGGGGCGGCGGCGGCGATCCAGCCCTCCAGCAAGGTCTCGCTCTCCCTCTCCCGTCCGTTGCGGGCCAGGAGCTGGACGAGTTCGAGCGCGGGGCCCGTGTCTTCGGGCCGGGCCGCGACCGCCGCACGCAGGAGCCGCTCCGCGCGGGGGTGATCGCCGGCTTCGAGGGCGAGATAGGCCAGCCGCAGGCGCCCCTCGTGATCCTCCGGTGGCGGCTCCACCACGAGGTCCAGTCGGGCGCGGGCCTCGTCCTTGCGGTCCGCCTTGACGAGCGCCTCGACGAGATCGAGGCGGAGTGCGGGATTGTCCGGTGCCCCCACGACGGCGCGCAGGAGGAGGTCCGCCGCCTCGCCGGGATCGTCGGCGTCGCGTCGCACGAGGGCGAGGAGATGGAGCGCCTCGGCCTCCTCGGGGAAGACGTCGAGGATCTGCCGGCACAGCCGCTCCGCCCCCGCCCGATCGCCCTTGTTGGCGAGATGTGCGGCCGCCGCGAGGAACCGCGCGGGCCCCTGCGCCATCGGTCAGCCGCCCGGCCGGCGCAGGGCGACGACCCAGCCCTCGGTCCAGAAGCCGGCGTCGAGGTGGATCTGCTCGGCACGCAGGGCGGCCACCTCCAGTCCCGAGGACGCGGCGACGTCCTCGACATGGCCGAAGCCGTGCCGGAACCGCCCGTTGGGATGCATCTCGAACGCATCGCCGAAGGCGGCCTCGGTCGCGAACAGAAAGAGCCCGCCGGGCACCAGTGCCGCCGCGGCCGCGGCCGCGAGCGGACCGAGATCGCCGACGACGGCCGACAGGTCGTGGGCGACGATCAGGTCCCAGGGCCCGGATCCTTCCGGGATCCGTGACGGATCGCCCACCCGGAGATCCTCGTACACGTGCTTTGCGGCCGCCATCCGAAGCAGGGCGGGATTCGGGTCGACCCCGACGAGCCGCCCCGCGCGTGCCGCCACCACGAGGCCGAGGAGACCCGTGCGGCAACCGAGGTCGAGCACGTTCGGGAAGGTGCGACCGGGTCCGGCGACCTCGTCCAGGATTGATTCGATCAATCCGGGGGTGCGCAGGCGACGCACGTCGAGCGCGTGCTCGTCGTGGGCGGCAGCGGCCGGGTCGAGGATCGCCTCGGCGTAGAGGATCGGGTCGCGGGGGATGGCGGCGGGGTCCTGCCACAGGATGCTCAGGTGGCGGACAGCACCGTCGCCGGGGTCCAGCAGCCCCGCCATGTCGAGGGCGGCCATGGCCTCCTCGGCCCGGTCCGTGGCCGTGAACACGGCGCCCAGATGGAGATAGGCGCGGACGTCGCCGCCAGTGCGGGCGATCTCCGCCTGCACCGCTTCGGCCGCCTCCGCATGGCGACCCGTCAGGTGCAGCGCGATCGCGCGGTGGAGCGCCCAGGCCGGATCGAAGCCGGCGAGCGTGGCCGCGTGGTCGAGCGCGTCGAGCGCCTGCTGCGGGGCACCCAGATGGAGCATGCAGACGGCGAGCCGGCAGAGCGGGCCCGGGTCGGTCGGGGCGCGGTCGAAGGCATCGGCGTGGCACAGGGCCGCCCGATCGAACTGGGCGAGACCCTGGAGCAGGGTCCCGAGTCGGTCGGCGTGGGCGGGATCGGTCGGGGCGAGGGTCACCGCCTCCGCGGCGGCCTGGGCCGCCGCCGCCGGTTCGCCCATCGCGAGGAGGACGTCGGCCTGCAACGCCCGCAGCCCGGCGTCGTCCGGAACGGCGCGCACGGCGGCGACCGCGGCTTCGGCCGCCGTCGGGGCACGGCCGAGGTCGAGAAGCGTGCGGATCTGGTGGACGTGGGCGGCAGGATCGCGGGGGTGCAGGCGCACCGCCAGCATCGCCACGACGTTGCCCTCCTCCGGACGACCCTCGGCGATCAGGCGGCGGGAGCGTTCGACCAGTTCGGCCACGGGCTGGAGGCCCGGAACCGTACCCTCTGCCACCGTCATCATTCGCCCCCGAGCCCGGCGATGATGTTCCGGTTGATGTCGATCATGAAGTCGAGATCCATCTCCCGGCGGAAATTGGTGTTGATCTCGTTCAGGACCGACATGCCGACCGACAGGATCAGGCGTTTCAACTCCTTGGGGAGCTGATTGCGCTCGTCCACGACCTCGCTGACGAAGGTGATCCAGATCGTCTGATTGTCGAGGACGGCGTTCTGGATCGCCTGCCTGTCACCGCTGTCGCGCGCGCTCTCGATCGCACGGGTGATGCGGATCAGGATGTCGCGTTCCATCTGGCGCGAATTCAGGTTCGTCGCCAGCATGTTCTGAGTTTTGCGGTACAGATCCATCACGGTCGGCTCGGTTGGAGGCCCGACCTAATTACTGCTTTCGGAATGGTTCATAAAGCATGAAGGGGGGCACGAGGCCCCCCTTCACCCAAAAGTCGCGAAACGTGCGATCAGCGGAACAGGCCGAGCAGGACCTGCGGGCCCTGGTTGGCGATGCCCAGCGTCTGGGTGCCCAGCTGCTGGCGGATCTGCAGGGACTGCAGGCGCGAGCTCTCCTTGGCCAGATCGGCGTCCACCACGAAGCCGAGCGCCTCTTCCGAGGCCTTCTGCAGCGCGGAATTGAAGTTGATCTGGTTGTCGACCCGGCGGCGGTCGCCGCCGAGGTTGTTCAGGAAGCTCGCGACGACGTTCTCGGCCGACAGCTGGGAGCCGTCCGCCGACAGCACGGCCGCGGCGACGCCGGCGGACGCGAAGCTCGTCGTCAGCAGCGCGAAGACCGTGGCGCTCATCTCCTGGTTCGTCAGCGTGAAGGACGAGCCGCCGACGTTGGAGATGACCGAAATGCCACCCGCGATCGACGTGAGCAGGTTGCCGTTGTTGAAGGAGGCGTTCGAGATGAAGTTGGACACCTCGCCGACCAGCTTCGACAGGTCGGTGTTGTACTGCGAACGCTGGTTGGTCGACAGGTTGGTGTCGGCCAGCTTCGTCGTGACCTCGCGGACCTTGATCAGCGTGTTCGAGATGCTGGTCGCCGCCTCGAGCGCGGTGCTGATCGTGCCCTTGGCGATGTTCAGCTGCTGGTTCACCGCGCCGATGGCGGAGATGTTCGAGCGGATGCCCTGGGCGACGGCGAAGGCGGCGCCGTCGTCCACCGCGTCGTTGACCCGAAAGCCCGTGGTCACGCGCTTCTGCACGCCCTGGAGTTCGGCGTTGGTGCGGTTGAGGGACTGCAGCGCGACGAGGGCGCCATAGTTCGTATTGATGGAATTGGCCATCACGATTCTCCTTTTGGATCTCAGGGGCGCGGTTCTGCGCCGCGATCGTGATAACACTATCTAGTTAGTTAGACAACTATTGAAAAGATGCGCCGCCGGGCGGACCCCTTTCAGCGCCTCGGCCGCGCGGCCGGCCGGTTCCGCCCAAGCGCCCGGACGCGCCCGGCGGAACACGCGCACGCCCGCGTACCAGCGGGCGGTCTCGCCCGTGTCGCCCCAGTACCAGAGCTGGCCGCGCCCGCCGGCGACCAGCGCCCACACCGGCCGGCCGACGGCGGCGGCGAGGTGGAGGGCCGTGTTGCTGGCGCCGACCGCGAGGTCGACCGCCGCCGTCTGGGCCAGGTGGGCGTCGAGGTCGACGAGCGGATCGACGTCCGGGTCGACGTGGACGCGCATCCCGGCCCGGGCGAACGCCGCCAGGTCGCCGCGATGGGCGCCGTACTGCAGGCTCACGAAGACCGCGTCGGGCCGTGCCCGGGCGAGCGGGGCGAGGTCCTCGGGCGCCAGGCTCTTGGCCGCACCGTGGCGGGCGTTGCGGCTGCGCCAGGTGAGGCCGACCACGGGTCCGGCCCCGAGCGCGCGGTAGCGCGCCCGCAGGGCCTCGGTCCGCTCGGGATCGGGCACGAGGAAGGGCCCGGTCGCGGGCGGCGTCGCGAGGCCGGTGCCCAGCAGGACGGGCAGGCTGCCGATCTCCACGTGCCGCACGACCGGCGGCGCCCCGGCCAGCCAGCCGTAGCCGAAGGCGGGCGGCGGCCCCTCCCCCCGCAGCGCGAAGGGCCGGACGGCCACGTCCGCGAGGCTGCGGCGGAAGATCGGGACGAGGCGGGGGTGGCATTCCAGCACGATCCCCCGCACCCGCGCCGCGACGGCGGGCATGAGGGCGGCGAACAGCACCTGCTCGCCGATGCCCTGCTCGGCCCCCACCAGGAGCCCGCCGTCCAGCGGGGCGCCGTCCCAGCGGGGCAGGCCGTGGTCGCGCACCACCGCCCGGCCCAGGGCGGGATCGAGTCGCGCCTCCCAGTCGGCCCACCCCCCGTCGTCGCCCGTGGCGAGGCGCACCGTCGCCCGGTTCAGCCGGATCTGCGGATCGCCGGGCGCGGTGGCCAGCGCCCGGTCGAACCAGCCCATGGCCTCGGCGGTCCGCCCCGCGTGGGCGTGGGCCTCGGCCAGCGCCGCGAGGGCACCCGGATCGTCGGGACGTTCGGCGACGAGACCGGTCCAGAGGGCGGCGGCCCCGTCGTGGTCCTCCCGGGCGTCGAGGGCGACGGCCAGCGCCTCGCGCAGGGGTGCGGATCCGGGATGGGCGCGCAGGCCCCGGCGCGCCTCGACCGCCCCCAGGTCGGGCCGGCCCGCGGCGGCGAGCGCGCGGGCGAGGGCCGCGAGCACCGGCGGCGCGCCCGGCAGCCGGTCGGCGGCGGCGCGCAGCAGCGACACCGCCTCGTCCGGGATCCCGGCGCGCAGCGCCGTACAGCCGGCGGCGAACAGGAGGGCCGGGTCGTCGCGCAGCACCCCGAGGGCGGCGCGCAGCAGCGCCAGCGCCTCGCCGGGCCGCCCCGCCGCGACCAGCGCGTCGGCCGCGGCGACCGGGTCGGATCCGGCGGTCACGGGCGTGCGGGAAAGGCGCCCGCGGCCGCGGTCAGTCCCCGTCCGCCGCGCGCTCGACGCGCGCGGACCGGCGGCGGTCGAGGGTCATGGCGCCGAACTCCGCCAGCCAGAGGTCGGCGTAGGCGACCGCCTCCCAGCCCGACATCCACGGCCCGCCGCGGGTGTAGTGGATGGCCTTGGGCGGCGTCTCGCGCACGGGCGACCAGCCCTCCAGCCAGTTCCAGGTGTCGGGCAGCGCGCCGATCTCCTCGTCCTTCAGCCAGCAGAAGCGGTGCAGGTCGCGTCCGGGCACCCCGTTCAGGAGCTCGGGCGTCAGCGCCGCGTTCGCCGGGTGGGCGAGGTTGAACATGATCAGGCTCGACCAGTTCTTGCGCGCGTAGAGGAGCTGGAGCTGGCCGTCCATCTTGGTGCCCTCGGCGGGCTCGTGCCGGTGCTGGACGCACATGACGGCCTTGGTGTCGTCGGCCAGCGCCAGCAGCTCGTACGGGTCGGCCAGCCACAGGAAGTCGCAGTCGCAGAAGATCACCCACGGCCCCGCCACCCCGTCGCGGCGCGCCAGCATCGGCACGAAGAAGCGGGAGACCGCGAACTCCGTGCTCATCGGCGCCTCGGAGACCACGTCCCACAGCCGGCCGTCGCGGATCTCGGTGGCCCGGGTGTAGAGGCCGGCCTTCTGGAGGTCGCGCAGATAGATCGGATGGATGTCCACGGGTGCGCAGGCGCGCCGCCCGATCGACCAGTCGCAGACGTGGTAGGCGTCGGCCTCGCGGCTGTCCCACCCCACGTAGATCCCGAGTGTCCGCTGGCTTGACATCGTCGCTCCGTTCGACCGTTCCTGCCGGGCGTCATGCCCGCGACCGGCGGCCATGATGATCGCCGGCCGGATCCCGTCCCTGATGTGGATCATCCGATCGGCCGGCTCCACCCTAGCCCATGCGGACAATCGCGGGATATCCCGCAACGACGGATCGAGACGGATGGGGACCGACACGGCCGAGGCCTGGTTCGAGGAGGGACGCCGGCGGCAGGGGGCCGGCGACGCGACCGGTGCGGTCGAGGCGTACCGGCGGAGCCTGGACCTGTTCCCGGCCGCCGCCGGTCCGGCGACCAACCTCGCGGGCCTGCTCGCCGACGCGAACCGCCTCGACGAGGCGGAGGCGGTGCTGCGGCGGACGGCCAAGGCGGGCGTCACCGACCTGCCGCTCCTCCTCAACCTGGGCGAGGTTCTGCGCCTCGCCGGCCGGCACGGCGAGGCGATGGGGGCGGTCCGCCTCGCCTGGAAGCGGGCGCCGGGCGATCCGGACGTGCGGGCGCTGCACGCGGCCGTCCTGCGTGCCGGCGGCGCGCGGGCGCAGGCGATGACCGCCTACCGCAAGCTCCTGGCCGTGGCGCCCGACCACGCCGGGG
>JBIJED010000389.1:0-3935 GCA_044343785.1 Azospirillales bacterium
CGGCCCTCTCGACGGCGATCCCGGCGCGGGTGCGGATCAATCCTCGACCTTCGCCGCGACGACCTCCACCTCCACCTTGAAGGCCGGATTGGCGAAGCCCGAGACGATGATCAGCGTCGAGGCGGGTGGCGGATCGGTCACATGGCGGTCGCGCGCCGCCATGTAGTCCTTCAGATGCGCCCGGTCGGTGACGTAGGCGTTGATCCGGACGATGTCGCCCGCATCCATTCCCGCGTCGCGCAGGACGGCCAGGATGTTCTCGAAGCACCGCTCGGTCTGCGCGCCCGCATCCTCGGGAATGGCTCCGTCCGGCGCGATCCCGAGCTGGCCCGAGCAGAAGACGAGCCGGGCACCGGCCGGGACCTCGCAGCCGTAGGAGTAGTTGGCCGCGGGCGGGCGGATGTCGGCGGGGGTGAAACGGCGCAGCATGGCGATCCTCGGGACGTCGGGGTCGGCGGACATTGCGGGCACGCGCGCCGCGGCGGTCAAGGTGCTTGCGGCCGGACACGCCGCTCTCCCGCGAAGGGGCGCGGACCGAACGATCGATGGTCCGGGCGGGGTCCGGGCGGCACCGCGGGCAAGGCCCCGGTCGCCCCCTTGCCCGACCGGGGCTTTGCCCGCATGGTGCGGCTTTCTGGCCAGGCACGGACGGAAAGGCCGCCATGACCACCCCCTACCCTCGCGACCTCGTCGGCTATGGCCGCAACCCGCCCGACCCCCGTTGGCCGGACGGCGCCCGCATCGCGGTGCAGTTCGTCCTCAACTACGAGGAAGGCGGCGAGAACAGCATCCTGCACGGGGATGCGGCGTCGGAGGCCTTCCTGTCGGAGATCGTCGGGGCGCAGGCGATCCCGGGCAAGCGCCACATGAGCATGGAGTCGATCTACGAATACGGCTCCCGCGCCGGCTTCTGGCGCATCCTGCGGCTGTTCGAGGAGCGGCGGCTGCCCTTCACCTGCTACGCCGTGGCCATGGCGCTCGAACGCCATCCCGACGCGGCGAAGGCGATGATGGAACTCGGCCACGAGATCGCCAGCCATGGCTGGCGATGGATCGACTACATGCATTTCGACAAGGAGACCGAGCGCGACCACATGCGCCGTGCGATCGCGATCCAGACCGCGATCACCGGCGAACGGCCGCTCGGCTGGTACACCGGCCGGACCAGCGCGCAGACGCTCGACCTCGTGGTCGAGGAGGGCGGGTTCCTCTATTCGGCCGACAGCTATGCCGACGACCTGCCCTACTGGGACACGACCGCGGGAAAGCCGCAGCTGATCGTCCCCTACACGCTCGACGCCAACGACATGCGGTTCGCCACGAACCAGGGATTCAACAGCGGCGAGCAGTTCTTCCAGTACCTGAAGGACAGCTTCGACGTCCTCTACGCCGAGGGCGAGGCGGGCGCGCCGAAGATGATGTCGATCGGGCTCCACTGTCGGCTCGTCGGCCGGCCTGGCCGCGCGGCGGCGCTCGCGCGCTTCCTCGACCATGTGCTGGACCACGAGAAGGTGTGGGTGTGCCGGCGGATCGACATCGCCCGGCACTGGCACGCGACCTTCCCGTTCCGACCCTGACCGCCAACGTGACGTACGCATCCGGGAGAGAGACCATGGGCACCAGCCCGCAGGACGTTTCCGTCGGCTTCATCGGCCTCGGCATCATGGGCGAGGCGATGGCGGGCCACCTCCAGGCGGCCGGCCACCCGCTCCACGTGAGCACGCGGACCAAGGCGAAGGCCGAGCGCCTGCTGGCCAAGGGCGCCATTTGGCACGACGGCCCCGGCAAGCTCGCCGCCGCCTGCGACGTCGTCATCACGATGGTGGGCTATCCGTCCGACGTGGAGGAGGTCCATCTCGGCAAGGACGGCCTCGTCCCGCACGCGAAGGCGGGTGCCGTGCTGATCGACATGACGACGTCGAGCCCGAGCCTCGCGGTCAGGATCGCGGCCGAGGGGGCGAAGCGCGGGGTGGCGGTGCTGGACGCGCCCGTCTCGGGCGGCGACGTGGGCGCGCGCGAGGCGCGGCTGTCGATCATGGTCGGCGGCGACGCCGACGCCTTCGAGAGGGTGAGGCCGATCCTCGAGAAGATGGGCAAGACCATCATGCACCAGGGGGGGCCCGGCGCCGGCCAGCACACGAAGATGGCGAACCAGATCGTCATCGCCTCGACCATCGTGGGCGTGTGCGAGGGCCTCGCCTACGCGAAGAGGACGGGGCTCGCTCCGGTGAAGGTGCTGGAGAACATCGGCGGTGGTGCCGCGGGCGGCTTCCAGCTCAACGTGCTCGGCGCGCGGATGCTCAAGGGCGACTTCGGCCCCGGCTTCTACGTCCACCACTTCATCAAGGACCTGGGCATCGCGCTCGAGGAGGCGGAGCGGCACGCGATCCCCCTGCCCGGCCTCGCCCAGGCGAAGGGCCTGTTCGAGAAGCTCGCCGCCGATGGCGGGCGCGAACTGGGCACGCAGGGGCTGTTCACCCTCTACGCCGGCTGATGCGGACCGGGCGGCGGCCATCATGATCGTCGTCAGCGGCGAGGCCCTCATCGACGTCTTCGCCGGGGAGCCGGCGGACGACGTCTTCGCCTGCCGGGCGGTGGCCGGCGGCTCGCCGTTCAATCTCGCGATCGGCCTCGCCCGGCTCGGGCGATCGGTCGCCTTCCTGGGCGGGCTGTCGACCGATCCCTTCGGCCGCCACCTGCGGAGCCGGCTCGCGGCGGAGGGCGTCCGGCTCGATCTCGCGGCGGACCGGCCGGAGCCCACGACCCTGAGCGTCGTCTCGACCGACGCCGGCGGCCATCCCGCCTATGCCTTCTACGGCGAGGGTGCCGCAGACCGGGCGCTCCGCCCCGGCGACGTCCCGCACGCGTTCGGCCCCGACGTCACCTGCCTGACGATCGGCTCCTTCAGCCTCGCGGTCGAGCCGATCGCCAGCAGCCTGGAGGGCCTCGCCCGACGGGAGGCGGGGCGACGGGCCATCGCCCTCGACCCGAACCTGCGGCCGCGCGTCGTCGGCGACGTCGCCGCATGGCGCCCGCGGTTCGATCGCTTCCTCGCGCTCTCGACGATCGTGAAGGCGAGCGACGAGGACATCGCCCACCTCCATGGCCCCGAGGCCGACCCCGACGCCGTCGCGGCGGGCTGGCTCGACCGGGGTCCGTCGCTGGTGCTGCTGACCCGGGGCGGCCGCGGGGCCACCGCCTGGCACCGCACGGGCCGCGTGGACCGCGCGGCGGCGCGGACGACGGTGGTCGACACGGTCGGGGCCGGCGACAGCTTCCAGGCGGCGCTCCTCGCCCATCTGGAGGCCCGCGGCAGCCTCTCGCCCGCCGGCGTCGCGTCGCTCGACGGCGCGGCCGTCGCCGAGGCGCTGGCGACGGCGGTGACGGCGGCGGGGATCGCCTGCGGGCGTCGGGGGGCCGACCCGCCGGACGCGGCGGCGCTGGCGGCGGCGCTCTCCGCTCAGTAGGCCTCGGCGGCGAACCGCGCGATCGCGGCCCGGTACTCGGCCTCCAGCCGATCGACCAGCTCGCCCGTGGCCGGAACGTCCGTGATCCCGCCCACGCCGTGGCCGGCCGACCAGATGTCCCGCCAAGCCTTCGCCTCGCGCTCGTCGCCGAAGTCCATCTTCGGCTTCTCCACGGGCATGCGCTCGGGATCGAGGCCGGCGCGGACGAGGCTCTCGCGCAGGAAGTTGCCGTGCACGCCGGAAACGGCCGGCGTGTACACCACGTCCGCGGCCGACGCGTCGAGGATCATCCGCTTGTAGGCCTCGTCGGCCACGCTCTCCCGCGTGGCGATGAAGCGGGTGCCCATGTAGGCGAGATCGGCGCCCATCATCTGCGCCGCCGCGACGCCGCCCCCGTCTGAGATCGACCCGGCGAGACAGAGCGTGCCGGGGAAGAAGCGGCGGATCTCGTCGACCAGGGCGAAGGGG
>JBIJED010000390.1:0-3932 GCA_044343785.1 Azospirillales bacterium
TGCTGCGCGAGGCGGTCGACGCGACCGACGTCGGGATCACCATCGCCGATCCGCGCCTCCCCGATTGCCCGCTTGTGTTCGTGAACGAGGCCTTCGTGCGCATCAGCGGCTATGCGCGTGAGGAGGTGCTCGGCCGCAACTGCCGCTTCCTGCAGGGTCCGGACACCGATCCCCAGATCCTGGAGGAGCTTCGGTCCTGCGTCGCCGAGGGGCGGACCTTCCGCGGCACGCTGACCAACCACCGCAAGGACGGCGCCCGATTCCTCAACCGGCTGCACATCGCTCCGGTGCGCGCGGCCGAGGGTGAGATCGTCGCCTTCATCGGCGTCCAGCACGACGTCACGAAGGAGGAGGAGGCGCGCGAGGCCGTCGCCCAGCGCGAGCGCATGGAGGCCCTCGGTCGGCTGGCCGGCGGGATCGCGCACGAGATCAACAACCTGCTGCAGCCGGCGCTGCTGCTGCCCGACGTCATCTCGGCGGAACTGCCGGCGGACGCCGACGACGCCCGGTCCGACCTCTCGACCATCGTGGACGCGGCGCGCGCGGCGCGGCAGATCCTGCGGAGCTTCCTCGCCTACACCCGCGGCGACGCCGCGGTGGCCGAACGGGTGGACTGCGTCGGCGGCGTGAGCGGCGCCCTCGACCTCGTCGAGGCGCTTCAGCCGGCCGGTGCCACGGTCCGGCGCGTCGGTGCGCTCGCCGGCGGCGCCTCCGTCGGGCTCATCGTCGCCTCGCCCGCGCAGATCATGCAGGTGCTCGCCAACCTCGTCGCGAACGCGGTGCAGGCCATGGGCGGGCGCGGCGTCGTGATCGTCGGCGTCGAGCGTGAGGACCTGTCGGACGGTCCCCATGCCCGGCTCTGGGTCGACGACAGGGGTTACGGCATGGAGGAGGCGGTCAGACGCCGGATCTTCGAACCGTTCTTCACGACCAAGGGCGTCGGCGAGGGCACCGGCCTCGGGCTCTCGGTCGTGTACGGCATCGTCGGGGCCTGGAAGGGACGCATCACCGTCCAGAGCGCGCCCGGCGTCGGCACCAGCATCTCGATCCACATTCCCCTTGCCGCCTGAAGGAGAAGGCCATGGCGCGAATTCTCGTTGTCGACGACGTCCGCGGCGTGCGGCGCTCGGTCGTCGCCATCCTCACGCGGGCGGGGCACGAGGTGTCCGAGGCGGACAACGGGGCGAGCGGCCTCGCAATGATCGAACAGGACCCGTTCGACCTCATCGTGACGGACATCCTGATGCCGGAGGCCGACGGCAGCGAGCTGATCGCCGCCCTGCGCCGTCGCCCGGGGGCGCCGAAGGTGATCGCGATGTCCGGCGGCGGGTCTCTGGTGCGGACGGAGGACGCGCTCGTCTACGCCCGCCAGGCCGCGGACGCGGCGCTGGAGAAGCCGTTCGACGCGGACGACCTGCTCGCCGTGGTCGACCGCCTGCTGGGCGGGGTGCGCTGATGCGCTTCGCAGACCTCTCCATCGGACGGCGGATCGGCGTCGGCTTCGCGGCGATCCTCGTCATGACCGTCGGCATCGGTGCCGCGGCTGTGATCACCGCCCGGTCCGTCGGCGACACCTTCGCCGCCTACGAGCGCGCCACCCTCCTCCGGGACGACGGCGAGCGGATCGGCACGGCGTTCGTCGGCTTCCTCGGCGCGGCCCGCGAGTACGCCGCCCGCAACAGTCGGGAGCGGCTGGATGCGGTTCGCGAGGCGCACCGGCGGGTGCTGGAGGGCGTCGACGCGGTGACGGCGGGACGCGACGGCCCGGACCGCGAGAACCTGCGCCGGATGCGGGACGTGATCGCCGCCATGGGCGAGGGGATGGATCGGTTCGCGGCGCTGCGCACGGAGCGCAACGACACGGTCCGCGACGTCCTTCGGGCGCGGGGAAGTGCCGCGCGGGCGCGGATGCAGACGATCGAGGAGGCCGCCTTCGACGCCGGCGACACGGCGGGCGCCCGGGCGGCGGCGGCCGTCATGGTGCGGATGCTGCTCGCCCGCGACTACGCCGGCCGCTATCTCGACATGGGGGATCCCGCCGCGGCGGAACGGTCCATCGCCGAGGCGCGCCGCACGCGGGACGCCCTCGACGGCTTCGCCGCCACGGCGAGCGGCCGACGGGAGGCGGATGCGGTCCGGACGACCCTGGCCGACGCCGAGGCCTTCGAGGCGGCGATCCGCCGGGTCGTCGACGTCATCCGCGAGGAGCGCGTGATCGCCACCCGCGTGTTCGACGCGGACCGGGCGGCGGTCGAGGCGATCAAGGCCGACCTCCTGGCCCGCGGGGCGACGGCGGCGGCGGCGGCGAAGTCCGGACTCCGCGCGCAGATCGCGTTCGCGGTGACCGCGTCGATCGTCGCCGTCGCGCTTGCGGTCGTGGCGGGCCTCCTCCTCGCGCTCGCGGTATCGCGTAGCATCGTCGTCCCGCTCACCGCGCTCACCGCGGCCATGCGACGGACCGCTGCGGGCGATCTCGACGGTGCCGTGCCGGGCGAGGGCCGGCGCGACGAGTTCGGCGGGATGGCCCAGGCCCTCGGGGTGTTCGTGGAGAATGCGCGCGAGCGTCGCCGGCTGGAGGCCGCGGCCGAGACGGAACGGACGCGACAGCGCCACCGGCAGGACGAGGTCGACCAGACGGTGGCGATGTTCGCGCGCTCGATCCGGTCGGTCCTCACCGGCGTCGGCGAGACCTCGCGCACCATGTCCGAGACCGCGTCCAGCCTGCGCAGCGTCGCCGAGCGGACCAACCTGCGGGCGGGCGAGGTGACCGACGAGACCGCGCGCGCCGCCGGCGACGTGAACGCGGTGGCGGCTGCGGCGCAGCAGCTGTCGGCCGCGATCACCGAGGTCGGCCAGCAGATCAACCGGGCGTCCGTCATGGCGGGGTCGGTGCAGCAGCTGGCGATCCAGGCCCGCGCCGACGCCGCGTCGATGAACGCGGCGATGGGCGGTATCGGCGAGGTGGTCGGGCTGATCGCATCGATCGCCGGCCAGACCAACCTCCTCGCGCTGAACGCGACGATCGAGGCGGCCCGGGCCGGCGACGCGGGCAAGGGGTTCGCGGTCGTGGCGAACGAGGTCAAGGGCCTCGCCAGCCAGACCGCGCGGGCCACCGACGACATCGCCGCGCGGATCGAGCGCGCGCTCGATGTCTCGGCGGCGACGGTGAAGGCGATCGAGACGATCGACGGCGCGGTGGCGGAACTCGCCAGCGTGGCCGCGACCGTCGCCGCGGCCGCGACCGAGCAGGAGAGCGCCACGGCGGAGATCGCGCGCGCCGTCGAGTCCGCGTCGTCGGCGACCGGCCTCGTCCTCGTCCGGATGCGCGACCTCCGCTCCGACGCGTCGGTGACCGAGGGCTCCTCGCAGGACGTGAGCGGTGCCGCCGCGGACCTGTCGCGGGAGGCGGCCATGCTGACGGAGGAGGTGAGCGGCTTCCTCGAGGGGATCGGCGACGCCGAGCGACGGGAAACGATCGAGCGGCGCGCGGTGCGCCTCGACGTCACGGTCCACGTCGCCGGGCGGGCGGTGCCGGCGGTCATCGCCAGCATGTCGGTCGCGATGGCCGAGCTGGCGGACGGGCCGTCGGTTCCCGTCGGCGACGTCTGCGAGGTCGAGGTGCCCGGCCTGGGCCGGCTCAAGTGCCGGTCGGTCGGGTCGGACGGCGGTCGCATGCGGCTCCAGCTTCCCATGGACCGGGGGGCGATGGACCTCACCGCCCGGTTCCTGTCCGCCGCGTGAGGACAGGCGGGGGCGGCCGGTCGGTCGCCCCCGCCGATCGGGCGCCGGCCCCCCGATCCGATGTTGCGCCGTCCTCTGATGAGATGGATTGACCACCAAAGAGGAGGCCTCGCCGAGGATCCGACGCGACGGACCCGACGCATGCCGCAGGCCGGCACCCTCCGCGTCCTTCGCGTGGACGATCAGGAGTC
>JBIJED010000391.1:0-3925 GCA_044343785.1 Azospirillales bacterium
CCCCCCCACCTTGCCCTGGAACCCGTGCACGATCCGGTCGCCGGCATAGGCGACCAGCGTCACCGACCGCGTCTGCCCCGGCTCGAACCGCACCGCCGTGCCGGCCGGGATGTCGAGGCGGAAGCCGCGGGCCGCGGCCCGGTCGAACGACAGCGCCGCGTTCGTCTCGAAGAAATGATAGTGGCTGCCGACCTGGATCGGCCGGTCGCCGGTGTTCGCCACCTCGACCGTGACGGTCGGGCGGCCGGCGTTCAGTTCGATCTCGCCGTCCGGGGTGATGGTCTCGCCGGGGATCATGGGCCTCGCCTCAGCGGATGGGGTTGTGGACGGTGACGAGCTTGGTCCCGTCGGGGAAGGTCGCCTCGACCTGGATCTCGTGGATCATCTCGGCGATCCCCTCCATCACCTGCGCCCGGCCGATCACGGTGGCGCCGTCGCGCATCAGCTCGGCCACCGTGCGGCCGTCGCGGGCACCCTCCACCACGAAGTCGGTGATCAGCGCCACCGCCTCCGGGTGGTTCAGCCTCACCCCCCGCTCCAGCCTCCGGCGCGCCACCTGGGCGGCCATGGCGACCAAGAGCTTGTCCTTCTCGCGCGGCGTCAGGTTCACAGGATTTCCTCTCCGTCAGACGTGCCAGATGCGGGGCAGCGTGGCCGGGCAGCCGCCGGCCGCCGTGCGCAGCCCCGACCAGACCTTCGCGAAACCGGCCCGCACGACGGCGGGATCGGGACCCGTCAGGCGGACCAGAAGCAGGCCAGCGACCACGGTCGCCCCCGCGCCCGCCTCGGGCAGAAGGTCGCGCACCGCGTCGCGCAGCGCGGGCGCACCCGGGGCGGACAGCACGATCGTGGCGATCGCGACCGCCCCGCCGAGGCCGGCCGGCGCGTCGATCGCGCCGCCCACGTCGCCGTCGACGTGCAGCGCGTCGGCCCAGAGGAGCCGACCCTCGCGCCGCACCTCCCAGGCGTCGCGGACGAGGCCCGTGGCCATCCGTTCGCCCCGCGCGATGCGGCCCAGCACGATCATCTCCCCCGCCAGCACGCCAGCGTCGGCGGCGAGGTCGACCCGCGTGGTGCGCCGGAGCCGCGCGCCCTCGAACAGGATCGTCTCCTGCGGGAGCCATTCGAGCCACGCCCCCGCCCCGGCCGCGAGGCGGACGTCGACCGTCGCGTCGGGGCCGGCGGAGCGATAGACCTTCTCCGCCGCCTGCATGGTGACCATCGCCCGGGCGCCGTCGCCGGCCGTGGCGGTCACCGCCATCCGGTCGCCGCCCACGATGCCGCCGGACGTGGTGGCGACGACCGCCGTCGTGGGGTCGCCCTTCGCCGGGGTCGGGAAGAGCACGCGCAAGGGATCGTGGTGGTAGAGGTGCGCGAGGCGGGTGGTGCCCGCGTCGTCGCGGAAGCCGATCTCGGCGGAGCCGGAGATGAGGAGGCGGGGTGCGGGCGACCCCCTCTCCCTGTCCCTCCCCCCGGGGGGGGGAGGGAACGCGGCGGCAACGGTCGCCGAAACCACTCCCCTCCCCCCCCCGGGGGGAGGGGCCGGGGGAGAGGGGGTCACGGGCACCACGCCCCCCACCTCGGACCGTGATCCGGGCCCGGACGTCCGCGTCGTCGACATGCTCGATGGGCCCATCCGGGACGATCTCCCCACGATCCATGACCGCGATGCGCCGGGCAGGGTCGCGGGCGAAACCGAAGTGCTGTTCCGTCGGCAGGATCGCCCTCCCGCCCCGTTTGTGCAACAGCGAGATGACGCGGCCGGTCAGGCGGCTCCGGGTCGGTCGCGCAGCACGAAGGGCAGCCACCGCCGCCAGTCCCAGGGCATCATCTCGTGCACGCCCGGCCGCAGGTGCCACGCCAGGGCGCCCGCGTCGACCGCCGTGCCGGGCACCATCACCGCGCGTGCGGGCGGCAGGTCCCCGATCCCCCAGGCCGGGGCGGCGGCCCGCAGCCCCTCGTACTCCCCGCGCGGATCGGCCCACCAGTTCTCCGACGCCGAGGCGACGTAGACCCGGCGGGGGGCCGCGCAGGCGACGAGCTGATGCTGGTCGACGGGCAGGTCCTCCGGCCGGGCGGCGGTCGTGCGCAGGTCGCGGGCACCCCAGTGCGGGAACCGCCCGGCCATGTGGACCAGCGTCTCCCCCAGGTTCCGGCGCGAGAGGGAGGGACCGCCGGCCCCGCCGTTGTTCACGAGGACGGCCGCCGGCCGCGGATCGTTCGCCATCGCCCAGAGCACGGCCTTGGCGAGGCGGGAGTGGCCGGTGAGCGTCACGCGCGACGCGTCCACCTCGGGCAGCCGCGCCGCCACGTCCACGAGGCGCGCGGCGGCCCAGGCCCAGAGCGCGATGGCGCCCGACCGGTGCGGACCGTCCGTCAGGCCCATCAGCGGCCGCACCCCGTGGGTGAACCACGCGTCCGGATGGTCGGGGCACCACGATCCGTAGCCGGTCAGCAGCAGCCCGACGCCCGACCGCCCGATGAGGTCGACCGGCCAGCGATAGGCGTGGGCGCCGCGGACCTGCTCGGCGAGGCGCCCGTCGACCAGCCCGTGGGTCGCAACGCCGCCGACCACCGCGTCGGGATCGAGCGGGAAGCCGTCGCCGGGCACGATCCCGGCCGGACCGAGGAACGACAGGCCGGCCACCACCGGCACCGGCCCCGTCCGCCCGGGCGGCAGCCACAGCCCGGCGTCGACCGTGAAGGTGCGCGGCCCGCAGGCCATCGTGATGGCGATCCGCTCGAACCCCTCCCCCTCGACCGGTGTGCGGGCGATCGACAGCCGGTCGGGCGGCGGCGGGACGGGGCCGTAGAGCAGGTCCGCGAACAGGTCGCGCCAGCGGGCCTGCGCCGCCCGGAGCCCGTCCGGACCCCGGCCCGTGTCGAGCGGCGGCAGGACGACGTGTCCCACGGCCGCCTCGTCCACGTTCGGCGGCGGCAGGCCGAGGGACCACGCCTCCTCCGCGCTGATGCCGCCGGGCGGAAAGTTCACGGCCGGATCGCGCCGTTGACCGGCAGGAGGATCGAGTAGAGCGACGTCGTCCCGCAGATGAAGAGCCGGTTGCGCTTCGCTCCGCCGAAGCAGACGTTGGCCACCACCTCCGGCACCTTCACCTTGCCGAGCAGCGTGCCGTCCGGGTGAAAGCAGTGGACCCCGTCGCCGGCGGACGTCCAGATCCGCCCCTCGGTGTCGAAGCGGAACCCGTCGAACAGCCCGGCGGTGCAGACGGCGAACACGTCCCCGCCCGTGAGCCGGCCGTCGGCACCCACGTCGAACGCGCGGATGTGGCGCGGACCGTCGTCCACGTGGGTCGCACCGGTATCGGCGACGTAGAGGCGCCGCTCGTCCGGCGAGAAGGCGAGGCCGTTCGGGCGGACGAAATCGTCGGCCGCCACCTCGCACGCCCCCGTCGCCGGGTCGATGCGGAAGAGATGGCAGGCGCCGTACGCCATCTCGCCCCTTTTCCCCTCATAGTCGCTCTCGATGCCGTAGGCGGGGTCGGTGAACCAGACCGACCCGTCGGACTTCACGACGGCGTCGTTGGGGCTGTTGAGCGCCTTTCCCTTCCAGTGGTCGGCCAGCACGGTGATCGACCCGTCGTGCTCGGTGCGGGTGACGCGCCGGTTCCCGTGCTCGCACGACACGAGGCGCCCCTCGCGGTCGACCGTGTGGCCGTTGGTGAAGCCGGCCGGCTGGCGGAAGACGCCGACCGTGCCGGTGCACTCGTCCCAGCGCAGGATGCGGTCGTTGGGGATGTCGGACCAGACGAGGTAGCGGCCGGCGGCGAACCACGCCGGCCCCTCGGCCCACCGGCATCCCGTGTAGAGCCGTTCGACGTGGGCACTCGTCTTGACCAACGGCCGGAACCGCGGGTCGAGGAATTCGAAATCGGCGGCAGGCATGGGCGTCGTTCCCCCTGGTTTC
>JBIJED010000184.1:0-5998 GCA_044343785.1 Azospirillales bacterium
CTTCCGCGACGTGATCCAGCCGACGCGGGGTCGCCCGCGCCTCCTCTACATGGCCGGGGCGGGGCTCTCGGCGCTGGGCCTCGCGGGGCTCGCGGTCGGGACGGCGGCGGCGCCGTTGTTCGCCGTATGGTTCATCCTCGGCGCCGTCGCGACGCTGCTTGCGTTCCGCGCCGCGGCCTGGGTCGTGGAACGGGGTGCGGCCCGCGTGCCGCGCCCGCGGCGGCCGGGCCTGCGCCTCGCGATCGCGAACCTGCACCGGCCGGGCAACCCGACGGGCAGCGTCGTGCTCTCGCTGGGCCTCGGGCTCACGGTGCTGGTCGCCATCGCGCTGATCGAGGGAAACTTCCGCCGTGCGGTGCAGGAGACGCTGCCGGCGCAGGCGCCCGCCTTCTTCTTCGTCGACGTGCAGCCCGACCAGCGCGAGCGGTTCCGGGACACGGTGCTGGGCGTGCCCGGCACGACCGACCTGCGCGAGGTGCCGTCGCTGCGCGGGCGCATCGTGCGGGTGAACGACGTGGAGGCCGAGCAGGCGATCAAGGACCCGTCCGAGGCCTGGGTGCTGCGCGGCGACCGCGGCATGACCTACGCCGCCCTCCTGCCCGCGGGCTCGGAGGTGATCGCCGGCGCATGGTGGCCGGAGGATTATCGCGGCGCGCCGCGCGTCTCCATCGCCGAGGACATCGCCAAGGCCTTCGCGATCGGCCCCGGCGACCGGATGACCTTCAACATCCTCGGCCGCAACGTCACGGCGGAGGTGGCGAACGTCCGGCACATCAAATGGTCGACGCTGTCGATCAACTTCACGATCATCTTCTCGCCCGGCCTGCTCGACCGCGCGCCGCAGACGATGCTGGCCACGGTCCAGGCGCCGGAGGCCGCCGAGGGCGAGTTGCAGCGCCGGGTGACCCGGGCGTTCCCGAACGTGACCGCCGTGCGCGTGCGCGACGCGCTCGACACGGTGAACAGGGTCCTGACCGACATCGGCACGGCGGTGCGCGCCACGGCGTCGATCACGCTGGTCGCCGGCACGCTCGTGCTCGCGGGCGCGGTGGCGGCCGGGCACCGGCGGCGGGTGTGGGACGCGGTCGTGCTCAAGGTGCTGGGCGCCACGCGCGGCGACATCCTGCGCGCCTTCCTGTTCGAATACGGTCTGCTGGGCCTGATCACCGCGCTCATCGCCGGCGTCCTCGGCACGGTCACCGCCTGGGCCGTGCTCGTCTTCGTGATGCAACAGGACTGGACCTTCCTGCCTTCGGCAGTTCTCGTCACGAGTGCCGTCTGTACTGCGATAACATTGATGTTCGGCTTCGTGGGAACGTGGTGGGCTCTCGGCCAACCGGCCGCACCATTGTTGCGGAACGATTGAGTGCGGCGCAGCGAAGACGATTTTCCACACAAGCATTGTGGCATTTGCATTCGGCGCCGGAACCGCTGTTCCGAATTTCCATTGAAACGCATGGCTGGTCTGCCAATATGGGTCCTGACGGTTCAACCTCTGTCCGAGGGATTACGATGGCTAACGGTCTCTGGAACAGCCCGAACGCGCAGCGCGGCTACGCGATGCCCGGGGCGGGCACGATCGGGCAGGCCCAGATCGACGAGGGCCTGCGCGCGCACATGCTGCGCGTCTACAACTACATGGCCACCGGTCTGGCGGTCAGCGGCTTCGTCGCGTGGATACTGGCCAACACCGCCGTCGGCGGGGTTTTCTATCAGTACACGCCGACGGGCCGCTTCGCCGGTCTCAACATCCTGGGCTGGGTGGCGGTCTTCGCGCCGCTCGGCATGATCCTGCTCGCCTCGTTCATGGCGAGCCGGATGACGGCCGCCACGACCCAGCTCTTCTACTGGACCTACGTGGCGCTCCAGGGCGTGTCGATCGGCATGCTGATGCAGGTCTACACCGGCGAGAGCTTTTACCGGGTGTTCTTCATCACCGGTGCGGCTTTCGCCGGCCTGAGCCTGTTCGGCTACACGACGAAGAAGAACCTCTCCGGGTTCGGCAACTTCCTCATGATCGGCCTGATCGGCATCGTGCTGCTCAGTGTCGTGAACATCTTCGTCGGCTCGTCGATGCTGCACTTCATCATCGGCATCGTCGGCATCCTGGTGTTCGCCGGCCTGATCGCCTTCGACACGCAGCGCATCAAGGAGGAGTACTCGCAGGCCGCCATGTCCGGCGATGCGGGGACGACCCATGCGGTGTGGAGCGCGCTGGGCCTCTACATCAACTTCATGAACCTCTTCCAGTTCCTGCTCCAGTTCCTCGGCAACCGCGAGGAGTGAGGCGGGATCCCGCGAGGGGTTCGCACGACCGCCGCCCGGGGGAAACCCCGGGCGGTTTTCGTATGGAGGCGGCTCTCGCCTCGTCCCGCTCCGCGGGCGGCTCGCCTCGTCCCGCTCCGCGGGTCGATGTCCGCATCACCAAGGTCTTTTGTCCCGTTTTCCCTCCGGACAGGAGCGCCTCGGACGTCACCGACTGGCTGAAGAAGGCGGGCACCAACGACGACTGAGATCCTGTCCGCAAGGGCGTGATGGGTTCGGCGTCGGCCTGTCGACGGCGGATGACCCGACCTGAACCGAGCGACGAGCGATCGGGGGACACCATGCACGTGACCGTCAACGGAACGCGGCTTTATTTCGACGTCACGGGCATGGGCCTCGCGCCCGAAGGTCCCGGTCTGCGGCAGAAGCCGACGCTCATCCTGCTCCACGGCGGCCCGGGTTTCGACCACGCCCTCCTGAAGCCCGAGCACGACAGCCTCGCCGACGTCGCCCAACTGGTCTGGCTCGACCACCGCGGCAACGGGCGCAGCCTGTCCGACGACCCCTCCACCTGGACCCTCGCCCAATGGGGCGACGACGTCCGCGCCTTCTGCGACGCGCTGGGCATCGAGCGGCCGATCGTGCTGGGTGTGTCGTTCGGCGGCTTCGTCGCCCAATCCTACGCGACCCGGCACCCGGATCACGTGGGCAAGCTGATTCTCGTCTCGACAGCGGCACGGATGGATCTTCCGGAGACCTATGCCGCGTTCGAGCGCATCGGCGGGGCCGAGGCGCGGGGGATCGCGCAAGCGTTCTGGGACAGCCCGACCCCGGAAAGCCGTCGGATCTACCGCGAGCGCTGCTTCCCGTTCTACCTGACGAAGCCGCCCCGCGATCCCCACCGCAACGATCGATCCATCGTGCGCGACGACGTCTCCACGCATTTCGCGGGGCCGGGAAACGAGATGCAGCGCTTCGACTTCCGCGATGCCCTGGCGCGGGTCCGTTGCCCCACCCTCGTCATGGGCGGCGATCAGGACCCCATCACGCCCATCGCGTTCAGCGAGACGATCGCCCGGCACCTGCCGCCCCACCTCGTGGAACTCCTGCGCTTCGCGGATTGCGGGCACGGGATCGTCAACGACGCGCGCGACGCCTACCTCGCGGCGATCCGGGCCTTCGTGACGGCGTGAGGGTCTAGACGCAGCGACCGCCGTCCACCTCCAGCGCCACGCCGGTGAGGAACGCCGCCTCGTCGGACGCCAGGAAGAGGGCGGCGTTCGCGATGTCCTGCGGCGTGCTCATGCGCCCCAGCGGGATCGTCTTCAGGAACGCCTCGCGCTTCTCCGGCGTGTCGCCGCCCATGAAGTCCGCCGTCAGGCCCGTCTGGCCCAGCACGGGGCAGAGCGCGTTGACCCGCACCTTCTGCGGCGCCAGTTCCACCGCCAGCGACTTCACGATCGTCACCGCGGCGCCCTTCGACCCGTTGTACCAGGTGAGGTTCGGGCGGGGGCGCAGCGCCGCGGTCGAGGCGGTGACGATGAAGCTGCCGCCGCCCCGCGCCGCGATCATCGGCACCGCATGGCGCGTGGCGTGGAAGAGCTGCTTCACGTTGGCGTCGAAGACGCGGTCGAACTCGTCTTCCGTCACCTCCAGCGAGGATTTGTTCCGGTAGGTCCAGCCGGCGTTGGCGACGAACACGTCGAGGCCGCCGAAGGCGTCCTGCGCCGCACGGCAGAGCCGCGCCACGTCGGCGCCCTTCGACACGTCGGCGACGCAGGCGACGCCGCCGACCGCGCGCGCCACCTCGGCCGCCGCGGCCTCGTTCAGGTCGTTGACGACCACCTTCGCCCCCTCGCGGGCGAAGGTCTCGGCGATGCCGCGGCCGAAGCCCGATCCCGCCCCGGTGACGATCGCGACCTTGTCCTTCAGGCGCATGGTCCCCTCCCCTTCGTTCAGCCGTGGCGGATCGCGATGGTCTTGGTGACGCTGAAGCCCTCCAGCGCCTCGAAGCCCTTCTCGCGGCCGAAGCCCGACCGTCCGTAGCCGCCGAACGGCAGTTCCACCCCGCCGCCGGCGCCGTAGTTGTTGACGAAGACCTGCCCGGCCCGGATCGCCCGGGCCATGCGGAGCTGCCGGCCGCCGTCCCGCGTCCACACGCCGGCGACGAGGCCGTACGCCGTCCCGTTGGCGAGGCGCACCGCGTCGGCTTCGTCGGTGAAGCGCATGCCGGCGAGGACGGGGCCGAACACCTCGTCCTGCGCCAGCGGATGATCGGGCGGTACGTCGCCCACCAGCGTGGGCACGACATAGTAGCCGCCGAGCGGTGCGGCAGCGTCGATGCGCCCTTCCGCCAGCACCGGCAGGCCGTCGGCCTTCGCCCGGTCGACATGGCCGAGCACGCGGGTGCGCTGGCGCTCGTTGATGATGGGGCCGAGGTCGAGGTCCATCGACGACGGCCCGCAGCGCAGCTCCCGGAACCGCTCGGCGACGCGCGCGACGACCGCGTCGTAGACGGAGGCCTCGACCAGCAGGCGGCTGCCGGCGGAACAGGTCTGGCCGGCGTTCTGGATGATGGCGGCGACGAGGAACGGGAGGGCCGCGTCGATGTCGGCGTCGGCGAAGACGATCTGCGGGGACTTGCCGCCCAGCTCCATCGTCACCGGCCGGTTGTTGCGCGCGGCCGCCGCCTGCACCGCGGCACCCGTCACGGGCGAGCCGGTGAAGCTGATGTGGTCGATGCCCGGGTGGGCGGCCAGCGCCGCCCCGGCCTCGGACCCGTAGCCGGTGACGACGTTGACCGCACCTTCCGGGAACCCGACCTCGAGCGCGAGTTCGGCCACCCGCAGGACCGAGAGGCAGGCGTCCTCCGCCGGCTTGACCACCGCCGCGTTGCCGGCGGCGAGCGCGCCGCCGAGCGAGCGGCCGAGGATCTGGATCGGATAGTTCCACGGGATGATGTGGCCGGTGACGCCGTGCGGCTCCTTCACCGTCAGCACCGTGTAGCCCTGCTGGTAGGGGATGGTGGTGCCGTGGTGCTTGTCGGCCGCCCCGCCGTAGAACTCGAAGTAGCGGGCGAGCGCCGTGACGTCGGCGCGGGCCTGCTTCAGCGGCTTGCCGGTGTCGGCGGCCTCGATCGCGGCGATCGCCTCGGCCCGGTCGAGCACCGCCTGCGCGAGCCTTTGGAGGAGCCGCCCGCGCTCCGTCGCCGTCGTGCGCCCCCAGGCCCCCTCGGCCGCGGCCCGGGCCGCCCGGACCGCGCGGTCCACGTCGTCGGCGGTGCCGCGCCCGATCTCCGCGAAGACCCGCCCGTCCGAGGGGTTCACGACGGGGATGGTGCCGCCCGACGCGGCCGGACGGTCGCCGCCGATCAGGAGGCCGGCGGCGGGAAGCGTCATGTCCATGGTGGTGGTCCCGAAAGCTGTCCCGCGGTCGCCGGGGACCGGACGGGGCGGCGCCTCAGTGGCGGACGCCGTCCCAGACCCAGTCCTGCACGACCTCGCCGGCCAGGTGCGCCGGGACGTGCGGGTGGTGGTAGCGGTAGATGGTCACGGCCGCCTCGAAGGCGTGCTGGTCGGGGCGACCGAGCTGGCGCAGCTCCTGGTAGGCCCGGCGCACGGCCACGCGGCACTGGTCGCCCTGCTCGCAGTGGCCGATGCCGCAGACCTCGTCGAGGTCGATCTCGATCTTCCGGTCCACGGCTCAGGCCCCGTCCCGACGCTTGCGCTTGACG
>JBIJED010000127.1:0-7328 GCA_044343785.1 Azospirillales bacterium
GACCAGCTCGTAGCCGAGTTGGTCTGCGATGCGCTGCTTCATCCGCTCGATCTCGTCGTTGATGAATTCGATCACCTCGCCGGTGTGCAGGTCGATGAGGTGATGGTGGTGCTCCTCCCGGTTCTCCTCGTACCGCGCCCGGCCATCGCCGAAATCGAGGCGCTCGATGACGTTCGCCTCCTCGAACAGCTTCATGGTGCGGTAGACGGTGGCGATGGAGATCCGCGGGTCGATGCGCTGGGCCCGGTGATAGACCTGCTCGACGTCGGGATGGTCGGTCGCCTCCGAGAGGACGCGGCTGATGACCCGACGCTGGTCGGTCATCTTCAGCCCCTTCTCCACGCAAACCTGCTCCAGACGCGACGGCATGTCGGCTCCTCCCGGGATGGACAATGTAACCTAGCGGCTCGCGCGGGCGAGCGGAAGGGTTGGGTGAGGGCTCTTCCGAACGCCCTCAGACCCCCAGCGCCTTGCCGATCTTCGCCACGATCGCCTGTTCCGCCTCGCTCAGGGCGAAGTCGGCCATCGCGACGGAATGGGCGGCGACCATCGCCTCCATCCGCAGATCCTGGCTGTCGAGCAGCGTCGGCAGCGTCGCGAGCGCCCTCGCCTCGTCCGCGCGCAGGAGGGCCGACTGCTGGGTGAAGAGGGTGCGGAAGCGGTCCAGCGTCATGCCGGGAAGGTGCGGCGAGGTCTTCAGGATGTTGGCGCCGGCCACGAACTCCCGCCGGTCGACCTTGCCGTCCACCATCAGGACCGCGGCCACGACCCGGACCATGCCGGCCGCCGCCCCGCCCGCGTCGAAGGCCGGGAGCTTGCTCGCCGCCAGTTCCCGCTTGGCCTCGGCGGTCAGCGTCGCGGCCTTCTCGCCGGCGGGCTCGGGAAACATCTTCGCCAGCATCCGGGCGAGGCCGTTCGCCCCGTAGATCGCCTTGAACGTCCGCTCGTCGTTCGCGTCGCGCCGGTCGCGATAGGCGTTGAGCGTCTTCTCCATCCAGTCCGACCAGGTGTGCTCCAGCCGGACGTAGGCGTTGTCGGCCTCCACCTTGCGCCGGTCGCGCCGGACCGCGTCCGCCCACGGCTCGAGAGGCCACAGGAAGGGGTTGAGGTCGGAGAGCAGCGACCGCTGGAGGCGCAGCGGGTGCATCTCGCGCAACGCGGCGGCCGTCTGTGGTGTGGAGGCGGCGCGCACGGCCGGACGGACGAAGCGCTTGTAGAGGTCGGCGTTCATCCGCGAGACGCGGTCGACCGTGGCGAAGTCCTGATCCTCGGTGGGCGGCCCGCCCATGGCCAGGATGTCGTCGATCTCCCGCGGTTCGAACCGCACCTCGAACCGGCCGCCCGAGGGGTCGATCTCGTGCATGTCCGGCTCGGCGTGGGCGTCGATCACCATCTCGTAGAGGCCGGGGGGCAGCATCTCCAGATACTCGAGCACGCCCACGATCTCCGCGTGCTCCTTCTGCGCCACCTTGCCCGAGACGAAGATTCCGAGGTGCCCGATGTCCGCGTGCAGCAGGTAGACGATGGTCTTGCCCAGGTCCCGGATCTCGGCGGCACTCTCGTAGAGGTCGGCGATCCAGAGCAGCGCCTGCTGGGGCGGGGTGATGTTGTCGCCGGCGGAGGCGAACACCACCATCGGGCTCTCGATGTTGCGAAGGTCGAGGTCGCGCCCGTCCTCCAGCCGCACGCCGCCGCGGCCGAGCTTGTTGCCGACGAACAGGTTGTCGACGATGAACTCCATCTCCTCCTGGGTCATCAGGAAGAACCCGCCCCACCAGCGTTCGAACTGAAGGTAGCGGTCGGCCTCCTCGTCCGGCCTGGCCAGAAGGTTGTACTGCTTCGTCCAGAGGGTGTTCGCGGGGTTCAGCGTCTCGAAGTTGGAGACGAGGTGGGCGCCGTCGAAGACGCCGTTGCCGAGGTCGGACGCCATCGAGGCGAGCCACGTCCCGCCGTAGAGCCCGCCGCGATAGCGCATCGGGTTCTTGCCCTCGACGCCGGCCCAGTAGGCCAGCGGCGCGCCGTTGACGATGATCGGCCCCGTCACCTCCGGCCGTGCGGCGCCGACGATCATGACCGACCAGCCGGCCTGGCAGTTGCCGACCACCACGGGCTTGCCGCTCGCCTGCGGGTGCCGGTGGGCGATCTCCTCCAGGAAACGGGCCTTCGCGCTCTTGACGTCGAGAATGGTCTGGCCCGGGCAGGGCTCGGGGTGGAAGGTGATGAAATAGACCGGGTGGCCGGCCGACAGCGCCACGCCCACCTGGCTGTCCTGCTTGGCCCCGCCGATGCCGGGGCCGTGGCCGGCGCGCGGATCGACCACGACGTAGGGCCGCTTGGACATGTCGGTGACGTCGCCCGGCCGCGGCAGGATGCGGAGCAGGGCGTAGTTCACCGGCCGCTCGAGACCCCGCCCGTCGAGGACGAGGTCGTATTCGAAGTCGAGCACCGGGGGCAGGCCGGCCTTGCGGTGCTCCAGGAAGTCGTTGCCGCGCCGGCGCAGCACGTCCCAGAAGAGGATCGAGCGCTGGGTGAGGTCGACCGAATAGTCCCACCAGGCCCGCATCATGTCGCTGCCGGACGCGGTGGGCACCGCGGGCGGGCGGGCGGGCGCGGGGGCCGAAGCCGGGACCGGAACGGGAAGCGACGTCGGCGGAGGCGTCGCCGCCTTCGCGGGGGAGGCCCCGGGCGCGGGTACGGCGGTCCTTCGGCTTCGCGGACGGGAACTGGGCGTGCGTGCGGCGGTCATCGTGATCTCCCCCCCCGGACTTCACGAACTCTCATACACCACTCTATCGAGGGGACTACGAAGATATGGTGAACGGACCATGAGCGGTGGCGTCCGTCCGCCCCCTTGACCGCGCGGGGCCCGGACCGCAACCTTGGGGGCCATGCGATCCCACCCCATCCTCGCGGCCGCCCTGCTGCTCGCGCCCCCCCTCCTGCTCGCGCCCGCCACGGCCCGGGCCGCCGACCTCGCCGTGACGGTCGAGGGCGTGCGGAACGCCACCGGCGTCGTCTACGTCTGCCTGTGGAGCGCGGCGCTCACCTACCCCGACTGCGCGAAGAGCGTGCCGCACGCACGCCGCGCCATCCCGCCGGAAGGCGGCACGGCGCGGACGGTGTTCGACGGCCTGCCGCCCGGCACCTACGCGATCTCCGTCCTCCACGACGAGAACGGGAACGGGGTGATGGACAGCTCGTGGCTCGGCGTCCCGCGCGAAGGGTTCGGCTTCAGCCGGATCCCCCGCCTCGTCGCCATGCGCGCGCCCACGTTCGAGGAGGCGTCGTTCCGGGTCGAGGCGGACGGGTCCGTCACGGTCACGATGATCTATTTCTGAGGGCGGCTCAGTCCGGTTTCGCGCCGGACGCCTTCACGACCGCCGCCCACTTGGCGATCTCGGCCGTGACGTGGCGGCGCAGCTCGTCCGGCGTGCTTGTCGCCACCTCGAAGCCCTGCTCCTTCAGCCGCGCGATCACCTCCGGCTCGGCCAGCACGGCGCGGATGTCGGCGTTGAGCCGCGCGACGATCGCCTCCGGCGTGCCCGCGGGCGCGAAGACCGCGAACCAGGCGTCGGACTCGAACCCGGGAAAGCCGCTCTCGGCCACGGTCGGCACGTCGGGAAGGCCCGGCTGGCGCCGCGCGCTCGTCACCGCGAGCGCCGTGAGCCGGCCGGCCTGGATCTGCGGCAGGACGGAGGGGGCGGTCGCGAACATCGCCTTCACCTGGCCGGAGACGAGGTCGGTCACCGCGGGCGGGCCGCCGCGATAGGGCACGTGGACCATCTCGATCCCGGCCGCGGTCTTGAACAGCTCGCCCGTCAGGTGCGCGGCCGATCCGCTTCCGGTGGAGGCGTAGTCGAGACGGCCCGGCTCCGCCCTGGCGATGCGGACGAGGTCGGCGACCGTCCTCGCCGGGACCTGCGGGTTCACGACCAGCACGTTGGTCACGACCGCCAGCAGGGAGACGGGCGCGAAGTCCTTCTCCGTGTCGTAGGGCATGGTCGGATAGAGGCTGGCGTTGGTCGCGTGCGTCGCGTTGTTGCCGAGGCCGATGGTGTAGCCGTCGGGTGCGGCCTTCGCGACGGCGTCGGAGCCGATGTTGCCCCCCGCCCCGGCCCGGTTCTCCACGACGACCGGCTGGCCCCAGCGTTCCGACAGCTTCTGCCCCACGGTGCGCCCGAGGATGTCGGTCGCCCCGCCCGCCGGATAGGGCACGACGAAGCGGACGGGCTTGGACGGGTAGGTCTGGGCGGCGGCCGTGCCGGCGACGAGCGCCAACAGGCCTGCGACGGCGGCGATGCGACGGATCAAGGGCGATCTCCCTGCGGTGCGTCCGTGCCCCTTGGGCCGGGGCGCGGGATTGTCCGCGACCATCGCCCGGCGCGGCGCAACTTTCAACCGTGTCAGGCGGCGTCGCGGATCTCGAGGACGATCCGCTTGCCAACGGCGGCGAGCGCAGCCTCGACGAGCGGCAGTCGGGATTCGTGATCGGGATCGAGAAGACGGTCGACCTGAACCGGGGCGACGGAGAGCCGGCGCGCCAGCTCCCGTCGGCTGAGCCCCTGGTCCCGCAATGCGGATGCGAGCGCCAGCTTCATCTGGACGAGGGGCGGGACGGTGACGATCACGTTGGCAGGGCCCGGGACCGAGGGGGGCGGCACGGCCTCTCCCTCGGCGATGCGGCGGGCGAGTTCCAGCGCCAGCGCGTCGCGGGCCAGTTCGAGGGCCCCTTCGCGGGTCTCGTCCCACGTCCGCAGGGTCGGCAAGTCGCGGAAGGTCACGACCGTCCAGCCGTCGTCTTCGGAAAGGATCGCCGGATACGCCCGCATGGACGTCAGCTCCGCTTCGGGTGGGGCAGGCCCAGATCCCGCAGGATCGCGTGCAGCGTTCCCGTCGGAACCTCCTTGCGACCATGCCGTGGCAGGATCGTCGTCCGACCGCCGACACGGACCATCGTGTGACGCGTCTTTTCTTCGAAGGTCGCCCCGTGGGCCTTCAGATACCGGAGCAACTCGTCGTGCGACACGGTCCCATCATCCCATTCTTCCCCGATGGGTGACAACAGTTTCGTTGTCAGGTGGCCGCCCGCGGTCCCCGCAGTTCGTAAAGCGCCCACATGAACAGACCGACCAGCACCAGGGCCCCCGCCTGATGGAGGGCGGCGACCGGGATCGAGACGCCGGTCTGGATGGTGGCGATGCCCAGCGCGTACTGGGCCAGCACCGCGACGCACAGCGCGCGCACGACCCAGGCGAGGCGCCCCGCGATCTCCGCCTTGCGCAGCCGCGCCCAGAGCGTGACGACGCCGAGGAGCGTGAGGGTGGCGAGCAGGCGGTGGGTCCATTGCAGGACGACCTCGTTCTCGACGAACCCGACCATACCGGCGAAGCCGATCTCCGGCGGGATCCAGTGGCCGTTGACGGTGGGGAAGTCGGCGGCGGCGAGGCCCGCGTCCTTGCCGGCGACGAAGGCGCCCCAGCAGATCGTGACCGCCAGCAGCGACAGCGCGGCGTGGCCGTGGATCTTGAGGCCCCGGGGCGCGCCCTCCCATGCGGACGGGCGCCGGTCCTCCAGCAGGCCGATCGCGGTCCACACGAGAAGCGCGTAGATCACGATCGCGAGCCCGAGATGCATCGCCAGCCGATAGTGGCTGACGTCCGTCCGGTCGACGAGGCCCGACTGGACCATGAACCAGCCGACGAACCCCTGCAGCCCGCCGAGGCCGAACAGCAGCCAGAGCCGCGGGCCGTAGCCCTCGGGAACGCGGCGCTTGGCCAGGAACCACAGGAAGGGGACGAGGAAGGCGACGCCGATCAGCCGGCCCCACAGCCGGTGGAACCATTCCCAGAAGTAGATGACCTTGAACGCCTCGAGGCTCATCCCGCGGTTGATCTGCTGGTACTCGGGGATCTGCCGGTACTTGTCGAACTCGGCCATCCACCGGGCCTCGTTCAGGGGCGGGATCACGCCGGTGACAGGCGCCCATTCGGTGATCGACAGCCCGCTCTCGGTCAGCCGCGTGATGGCGCCGATGACCGCCATGGCGAACACCATGCCGGCCACGCCGAGGAGCCAGAAGGCGATGGCGCGGGCGTCGCCCGTCGGTACGGCGCGGGCTGCGGAATGGGCGAGGCTGGTCAAGGCGCGGTCGTCCTCGGACGGGCGGGATCCCGCCCAGGATATGGCGCGCGGGGGCGCCGGGCGTCAAACGGGTGCGACGAAGGTGACGGGGACATGCTAATGCAACCCTATGGAGAAAATGCGCCCGACGTACGATCTGGGGGCGGTCAAGCGGGTACTCGGTGACGATGTGACGCTGTCGATGACCGTACCTGCTTTTCGTTCCGCCGCGACCTTGGGGTTCGATCGATCGGGCGTCGCCGCCGTGGTCCGCGGCATGACACGCGGCATGTTCTACAAGTCGATGACGACATACGGCGATCACAGGACGTGGCAGGATGTGTACCATGTTCCGGCTGGGCGTCTGGTTCTGTACGTCAAGGTCGAGGCGGACGTCGTGACCGCGTTCAGGCTCGTCTCTTTCAAGGAGAAGTGACATGCCCCGGCCGAACCTTCCCGAAACGATGATCTCGACGGAGACGGGGCGGGTCCTGCGGCGCGATGTGCGGCCGTTCACCTTCACCTACAAGGGGCTGACGCGGACGGTCGCCCTTCCCGGCTACTACGCCGACGGGGACGACGAGGACGCGGTGGTCGTCGGCGACGACATGGCGCCCGTGGACGCCGCCCTCGCGGAGATGAAGGCGATCGCCGACGGTCCGGCCGCCGCGGCGGGGGAATAGTCCCCCCCTCACCCCCGCACGGGCGGCGGCGGCGAGGCCGAGCTGGCCGGCCACCGCGGCCGCCAGAAGCCACATCGGCGCGGACAGCGCCTGCGCCGCGCCGACCAGCAGCGGCGCCGTCACCCGGGCGAAGCGCAGCGTGCTGTCGAACAGCGCGGTGGACGCCCGGATCATCTCCCGCCCCTCGGCGAGGCGGGGCAGCACCATCTGGACCGAGGGTTCGGTGAAGGCGCGGGTGGCCGACATCACCACCGCGGCGGCGGCGAGGACCGGCAGCGACGGGCCGGCGACCCACAGCACGCCGACGAGCGCGGCGGCGTTCGTCGCCCGCAGAAGGGCCGCGGCGCGGAGCGTGCGCGCGGGGTCCCGCCGGTCGACGAGGAGGCCGCCGAACACGGCCGTGGCGAGGAGTGCCGCCGACTGGAGCGCCGGGATCAGGCTGGCCGACGGCCCCGCGATGCCGACGGCGATCCAGGTGAGGGTGAGGGCGAACACCTCGTCGCCCAACGCCGCCCCGGCGAGCCC
>JBIJED010000392.1:0-3912 GCA_044343785.1 Azospirillales bacterium
GACCATGGATCGCAGGACGGTGGTCGCCATCGCAGAACCCGCATCTTGTCACAAGGACGACGGCGAGGGCCGTGGAACCCTAGTTAAGTTTGTCTGCGACACGGCGTCAAGAAAAATAGGCAGGATGTTGAATCGTCGAGAAAATCGATGATCGGTCGTTGCCCCCCCGCCGGTGGGGGCGGTCCGGCGCGGCCCGCCGTCGTCGACCCTCCTGTGCTCAGAAGGCGGGTTGCGCCGCCGCGATGCCCCCCGCTAGGGTGATCCCGTTTCCTGTCGCCTTCGGGATCTCCGTCCATGGTCCGCTACGTCAGCACCCGGGGGGCAGCGCCGGTGCTGTCCTTCGACGACGTCCTCCTCGCGGGGCTCGCCCGCGACGGCGGCCTCTACGTGCCGGACGCCTGGCCGACCCTGGGCGCCGACCGGTTGCGCGGGCTCGCCGGGCGACCGTACGAGGATCTGGCGACGGCGGTGATCGCGCCCTTCGTGGCCGGCGGCGTCGCGGCCGACGCGTTGCCGCGCCTGGTCGCGACGGCCTATTCCTCCTTCGGGCACCGCGCCGTGGCGCCTTTGGTGCAGGTCGACGCCACGACCTGGCTGATGGAGCTGTTCCACGGCCCGACGCTGGCCTTCAAGGACGTGGCGATGCAGCTGCTGGGGCAGCTGTTCGACCACGTGCTGGCCGCGCGCGGGGAGCGGGTGACCATCGTTGGCGCCACCTCGGGCGACACGGGCTCCGCCGCGATCGAGGCGATCAGGGGCCGGGAGCGCGCGGACGTCTTCATCCTCTATCCGCACGGGCGCGTGTCCGACGTGCAGCGCCGGCAGATGACGACGGTGGACGCGGGCAACGTCCACGCCATCGCCGTCGACGGCACCTTCGACGACTGCCAGGACCTCGTGAAGGCGATGTTCGCCGACGCGCCGTTCCGCGACGCGGTCGCGCTGTCGGCGGTCAATTCCATCAACTGGGCCCGCGTGCTGGCCCAGAGCGTCTACTACGTCGCCGCCGGGCTGGCGCTCGGCGCCCCCGACCGGCGCGTGCGCTTCGTGGTGCCCAGCGGGAACTTCGGGAACGTCTACGCCGGCTACGGCGCACGGGCGATGGGCCTGCCGGTCGACCGGTTCGTCGTCGCCTCCAACGCCAACGACATCCTGCCGCGCTTCTTCGCCACGGGTGCGATGGAGACGCGCACGGTCGTCCCGACCCTCAGCCCGTCGATGGACATCCAGATCTCGTCCAACGCCGAGCGCCTCCTGTTCGACCTGATGGGCCGCGACGGGGCGGGGCTGGCGGGGTGGATGACCCGCTTCCGGGCCGAGGGGCGCAACGCCCTCACCCCGGCGCAGACCGAGGCCGCCCGCGCCCTCTTCGCCGCCGCCCGCGCCGACGACGCCGAGACCGCGCGCGTGATCGCGAAGACCCACGCCGAGACCGGCATGGTGGTGGACCCGCACACGGCGGTCGGCCTGTCCGCCGCGGCACAGCTTCCCGGCGATCCCGCCGTGCCGACGGTGGTGCTGGCGACCGCCCACCCGGCCAAGTTCCCCGACGCGGTGGAGCGCGCGATCGGCCGCCGCCCGGCGCTGCCCGATCGGATGGGGGACCTGTTCGAGCGGCGCGAACGCTTCACCCGCCTGCCCAACGACCTCGCGACGGTCGAGGCGTTCGTTCGGGGGAACGCGCGGGCGGTCGTGTCGGGAGCCGCCGCATGACCGTCCGCGTCACCACGCTTTCCAACGGGCTGCGCGTCGCCACCGACGGGATGGACACGGTCGAGACGGCGTCGCTGGGCGTCTGGGTCGGGGTCGGGACCCGGCACGAGGCCCCGGAGGCGAACGGGGTCTCGCATCTGGTCGAACACATGATGTTCAAGGGCACGCCCACCCGCGGCGCCTTCGAGATCAGCCAGTCGATCGAGAGCGTGGGCGGCCACCTCAACGCCCACACCACGCGCGAGCACACCGCCTACTACGCCAAGGTCCTGCGCGAGGACGCGCCGCTGGCGCTGGACGTCGTCGCCGACATGGTGCAGCACAGCCTGATGGACGCGGCCGAGCTCGAGCGCGAGCGGACGGTGATCCTCCAGGAACTCGGGCAGGTCGACGACACGCCCGACGACGTGATCTTCGACCATTTCGCCGCCTGCGCCTTCCCCGACCAGGGCGTCGGTCGCCCGGTGCTGGGCCGGCAGGAGATCATCGCCGCGATGCCGCGGGACGCGATCGTGGATTATGTGCGGCGCTGCTACACCGCCCCCAACCTCGTCGTCGTCGGCTCGGGCCGGATCGACCACGACTGGCTGGTGGGCGAGGCGACGCGCCTGTTCACGGACCTCCCCCCGCCGGGCGACCCGCCCGCGACCGACGCCGCGGCCTATGCCGGCGGCGACGTGCGGGAGGAGCGGGAGCTGGAGCAGCTCCACCTCGTCCTCGGCTTCCCGGCGGTCGGCTACGACCACCCGTCCGACTTCGCCCAGTCGGTGCTCTCCACGTTGCTGGGCGGCGGCATGTCGTCCCGCCTCTTCCAGGAGGTGCGGGAGAAGCGGGGCCTCGTCTACTCGATCTACAGCTTCGCCAGCCCATACGCCGACGCGGGCCTCTTCGGCATCTACGCCGGCTGCGACCCCGAGCAGGCGACCGAACTCGTGCCCGTCGTGTGCGAGCAGGTCCGCGGCATCGGCGACGACGTGACGGAGGAGGAGGTCCGGCGCGCGAAGGCGCAGCTGAAGGCCGGCCTCATGATGTCGCTGGAGAGCACGGGCGCCCGGGCGGAGCAGCTGGGCCACCAGCTCCTCGCCTTCGGCCGGCCGCTCCCGACCGAGGAGGTACTGGCCCGCATCGCCGCGGTCGACCGCGACGCGGTGATCGCCTGCGCGAGGCGCCTTCTGTCCGCGCCGCCCACCGTTGCCGCGATCGGGCCCCTGGGCCATCTGGAGCCCTACGCCCGCATCGCCGAGCGCCTCGCCCGCTGATGGAGGCTCCCGGGATGTTCCGCCTGTTCGGCGGGGGCCTCCTGCAGCCGCCGCCGATCCGCCTCGAAGGCGACCGGGCCGTCCTGCGCCCGCCCCAGATCCGGGACTGGTCGGCCTGGGCGCAGGTGCGCGAGGAGAGCCGGGCCTTCCTGGAACCCTGGGAACCCTCCTGGCCGGCGGACAGCCTCAGCCGCGCGGCCTTCCAGCGGCGCCTGCGCCGCGCCGCGCAGGAATGGCGCGACGACGAGGGCTACGGCTTCCTGATCTTCGAGCGGGGGGAGGGGCGGCTGGCCGGCGGGATCACGCTCTCCAACGTCCGGCGCGGCGTGGCGCAGATGGGAACCGTCGGCTATTGGATCGGCGCCCGCCACGCCCGGCGCGGGCTCACCTCGGAGGCGACGGTGCTCATGCTCGATTTCGCCTTCGGCCAGCTGGGCCTGCACCGGGTGGAGGCCGCCTGCCTGCCGCACAACGGGGCGTCGATCGGGCTGCTGGAGAAGGTCGGGTTCCGGCGCGAGGGGCTGGCGCGGGGCTATCTTCGGATCGACGGGGCGTGGCGGGACCATCTGCTCTACGGCATCCTGAAGGACGAGTGGCGGCCGGTGCCGCGGGGATAGGGGCCCGTCGATCCCCCTTGACACGGCCCCCCGATCCGCAAGACCCTTCGTCGCATGAGTCCGTCCCTCAGCACCCTGTCCCTGCGCACCGACGTCGCCCCCCGGGCGGCGGTCGTCGTCGCGCGATGGTGGCGGCGCGGGATGGGCCCGCCGCGTCCGGCCGTGTAGCCACGGCCGACGAACGACCAGCGACATCCGCGTCGCGCCCGTCCCGACCCCTTCGAGCCTCTCGGAGGGGTTTTTTGTTGCCCGGATTCCGCCCCCGACCGCCCCCCGAACCCCGAGCCGCCCCGATGACCGAGACCCTCGCCACCGCCCGCCGA